>JBOGYN010000642.1:0-18127 GCA_050696855.1 Solirubrobacteraceae bacterium
CCGTACCACAGCTCGATGCCCGCCAGGGCGCCGTACTCGTGCAGGCGGTCGCACATCGCGGCCAGGTTGCGCACGTCGCCCTCATCCCAGATCCGAGCCGAGACACGGGACGTGTCATCGGATTCCGGATGAATCGAGCAGTACTCGGTGCAGCACGCGCCCCAGCCGCCTTCGGCCTTGATGCCGCGGTGATAGGCCTGCATGCCCGGCTTCTCTGACCCCGCGCCGATGCAATGAGGGACCTGGTAGAAGCGGTTCTTCAGGGTCTTCGGCCCGATCTGGATCGGCTCGAAAAGGATGTCGTACTTCGGGTCGCGCGGCACGGTCTCTCCCTCCCTCAGACTGCCTCGATGAACAAATAGGTTCAGGCCGAAGTTCTACCGGATCTACTCAGCGCTGTCCACCGGTTCGGCCCGCTTGGGGCGGCACTTTATCCGGCTCGATCTCCCAGGTCGGCAGGTTGGCCAGCGCCTGGCGGTAGCGGCGCTTGTAGAGCGGCCGGAAGAACATCGACCAGGTCGTCGCGCCCAGGGCGACGACGATCAGGCCGCCGAAAGCGCGCCCGGCAATGATGAAGGCGACCACGCAGATGAGCGCCACGAAGCTGATCGCGATCGGAACCCGGCGGAAGCGCAGCTGCGTCCGGCGGATCGCCGCGTACTGCTCGATCGGAATCCGCGCCGTGTTCCAGATCCGTCCGCATTGCTCGCACGCCCAGCGCTCGCCGTAGCGGAGATAGCGGCGCTCGCCGCACTCGCAGGTGATCGTGATCGGCGGCCCGCGCCGAACCGACCTGGGCACCGCCACCGGATCGTCGTCCATCGCGATAGCCACCGGAACGCCGTCGGGGCTGCCGGCGCGCACTAGTGCGCCGGGGGCTCCCAGCCCTCGAGCACGCCGCGCTGATAATCGGTCCCCACAGTGCGCGAGTCTGGCACCCACGGGCCGAGCTCGGGCTGCGGGAACTTGCAATGCTGCTCTTTGAGCCCGATCCCGTAGGAGTTGCCCGACTGCAGATGGTGGATCAAAACCTTGCGCGCGAGCTCGTTCTCGCGCCCCGCGGGAATCGTGAAGTAGATCTTGATGAACGCGTTTGAGTAGCGGTCAAACACCGCCGGCACCCCGTCCTCGCTCAGCAGGGTCACGTCCTCGAGCCAGTTGAGGTCGGCCCCGGGGGTGGCGGCGTTGAGGTCGATCTCCTCCACCAGACTCAGGTCCTCCTGGTAGTCAAAGCGCCTCCCAGACAAATATTCGGCGTCGATCGAGAACACCTTTTCAGGCTCGGAAAGAATCCGCCTCACCTCAGTCATGGACGCGCCCCCCTTCGCTCACGGGCTGCCCGTCGGACTCGAGATAGTCGATCGGATTCTCGATATGGCGCTCGAGCAGGCGCTCGATCCGGGCCAGGGTGCGCTCCTCCGAGACCCCCGGGATGTAATCGGTCCCGGCCAGCGGTACGCGGGCCATGGCCGACGCTTCGACGGTCAGCGCGCACAGATCCTCGGGCTCGAGGCTGTGCACATCGGTCTTCCCGCACGCCCGGGCCAGCATCTGGCATTCAAGGGTCAGCGTATGCAGGAAGTTGTAGACCCGGTCGGCGGCCTCGTCGACCACCAGCCGCCGGCGCAGCTCGGGGTCCTGGGTGGTGATCCCGACCGGGCAGCGCCCGGTGTGGCAGTGGTAGCACTGCCCGGCGGGCACGCCGATCGTCCCCTCGTAATCGGTGACGCCGAGGATCTCCTTGTTGCAGTTCAGAGCCATCAGGGCCGAATGGCCGATCGCGATCGCGTCGGCGCCGAGCGCCAGGCACTTGGCCACGTCGCCGCCGTTGCGGATCCCCCCGGCCACGACGAGGTCGATCTCATCGACCAGCCCCACGTCCTCCAGCGCCCGGCGCGCTTCCGGGATGGCCGCCATCAGCGGGATCCCGGTCTCCTCGGCCGCGGTGTGGGGGCCGGCCCCGGTCCCGCCCTCGGCGCCGTCCAGGTAAATCACATCGGGGCCGCACTTGGCGGCCATCCGCACGTCGTCGTAGACCCGCGCCGCCCCCAGCTTGAGCTGGATCGGGATCTCGTAGTTGGTCGCTTCCCGGACCTCCTGGATCTTCAGTGACAGGTCATCGGGGCCGAGCCAGTCGGGATGGCGGGCCGGCGAGCGCTGGTCGATCCCCGCCGGCAGCGAGCGCATCTCGGCCACCTGCTCGGTCACCTTCTGACCCATCAGATGGCCGCCCAGACCAACCTTGCAGCCCTGGCCGATGAAGAATTCGCACGCGTCGGCGAGCATCAGGTGGTGGGGATTGAAGCCGTAGCGGCTCTGGATCACCTGGTAGTACCACTTGGTCGAAAGCTCGCGCTCGGGGGGGATCATCCCGCCTTCGCCCGAGCACGTGGCGGTGCCGGCCATCGAAGCGCCTTTGGCGAGCGCCATCTTGGCCTCCAGCGACAGCGCGCCGAACGACATGCCGGTGATGTAGATCGGGATGTCGAGCTCGATCGGCTTGGCGGCGAAGCGGCCGCCCAGCACGGTCTTGGTCTCGCACTTTTCTCGGTAGCCCTCGATCACGAAGCGCGTCAGCGTGCCGGGCATGAACATCAGCTCGTCCCAGTGAGGGATCTTCTTGAACATCGAGAAACCGCGCATCCGGTAACGGCCCAGCTCCGCCTTGACGTGGATGTCGTCGATCACTTCCGGCGTGAAGATCCTCGAGTGTCCGAGGACGTTGTGGGCGCTCGGTGCGTTCTCGTCGGCCGTTGGCATTTGAGACCTCCTAGAGGACGAGCTTGCGCTCGGACGGTTCGAGCGCGTCGTAGTTGTAGAGCTTCCTACCGCACACGAACTTGGTGAAGTGCGGCGGGGACCCGAGTTCGTAGATCGAGAACTTGCGCTCGATCAGCTCGGTGTCAGCGTCGGTCCACTCGCCCTCCACGCAGTCGACCCCGAGTGACTTGACCTGGCCGGCGACGTAGATCTCGCCGTCGTACATCGAGTCGCCCAGTCCGGGCCCGACGTCGCCGCACAGGATCTGGCGTCCGCGCTGCATCATGAAACCGGTCATCGAGCCGGCATCGCCGAGCGCGATGATCGTCCCGCCCTTCTGATCGATGCCGGTGCGAGCCCCGACCCGGCCCTTGATCACGAGGTCACCGCCGCGGATCGCCGCCCCGGTGAGCGAGCCGGCGTTGGAGTCGATCACCACCACGCCCGACATCATGTTCTCGCACGCCGACCAGCCGACGCGGCCGGCGATGTGGACCTCGGGCCCATCGATCATCCCGAGGGCGAAGTAGCCCAGGCTGCCTTCGAAGGTCAGCCGGCAGCGGGTCAGCAGCCCCGCGCCCAGCGAATGGCGCGCCCCCGGATTGGCAACCGTCACCTCGCGCACGCCCTGCTCGTAGAGCAGCCAGCGCAGTTCGAGGTTGATCTGCCGGGTGGTCAGCTGGCGGGCGTCGAACCGGGCCGTGGCGCCGTCGATCTCGGCGACGCGCGGGACCCGGGCGTCGAGCTCGACCAGCCCGCGGGCATCGAAGCGGGGCTCTTCGGTGGGCGGGGACGGGTTCCCCGTGGTCACCTGGTCCATACCATCACCGTGCTCTCGTAGGGGTCATAGGTCTCGATCTCGCGGTCGATCACGGCGCGAATCGCCATCTCCTCGGAGGCCAGCGCGACCATGTCGTCGCCCTCGTAGAGCACCAACGGCTTGGCGGCCAGCTCGTCCTTGGCGACCCCCAGCGCGTCCTCGGTGACGCACACGTAGGTGAAGACGCCGTCGAGATCCTCGAGGCTGTGATGCATGGCATCCTCCAGCGAGTCGCCGCCGGCCATCCGGTCGGCCAGGTAAACGGCGATGATCTCCGAGTCGCACATCGACGCGAAACGGTGGCCCCGGGCCTCCAGACGCCGGCGCCACTGGTGGTAATTGGTCAGCTGGCCGTTGTGGACGACCGCGACGTCGGAGAACGGGTAGGCCCAGTAGGGATGCGCGTTGGCGATGTCAACGTCGGACTCCGTGGCCATGCGCACGTGGCCGATGCCGTGCGAACCGACGTAGCCGTCGAGTTGGTAGGCGCTCGACACCGTCCGGGCATCGCCGAGGTCCTTGACGATCTCGAGTGAATGCCCCAGTGACAGCACCTCGGTGTGCGCCACCGACTCGACGTGGTCGGCGAGGGTCTTGAGGTCCCCGGTGTAGGCGACCGTGGCCGTGAAGGTGTAGTCGTTGGCGTCCTCGGTGCTCTTGATCTCCGCCCCCGCCGCCCGCAGTCGCGACTGCACCTCATTCCGGCGGCGCCGGACGTCACCGGCGAAGTCCAGATCGCGCGCGGCGGTCGATTCGGCCAGGTTGATGCGCACGGTCAGCTCCGCGCTGGGAGCGTGATAGAGCGCGAACCCGGTCGAGTCCGGCCCGCGGTGCTTCATCGACTGCAACATGCTGGTCATGTCACGGCCGATCCGCTGGGGCGGCTGGGCTCCATTCTCGCTGCCGTTGCGGTAAATGATCCCGGCGATTCCGCACATGCTCGTTCTCCTTTGCGGCCGCGCCGGCCGTTAGGGCAGCACCTCGAGGTACTCGTCGCGTTCCCAGTCGGTCACGGCGGCGAGGTAGCGCTCCCATTCATCACGCTTGTAATGGTTAAAGACCTTGTACAGGCGTCCGGGCAGGGCGCTGCGGATGACCTCATCGGCGGCCAGCGCCTCGAGCGCCGCGCCGAGGCTGTCGGGCACCTTTTCGATCTTCTCGCCCTGCTGCAGCAGGTCATAGGTGTTGCCCTGCTGGGGCGGCCCCGGGTCAAGCTCGCGGCGGACGCCGTCCAGCCCGGCCCGCAGAAGCGTCGCCACGGTCAGGTACGGATTGCAGGATGAGTCCACGCCCCGGTACTCAAACCGGCCGCCGGAGGCGACGCGCACAGTCGTGGTGCGGTTCTGCCAGCCCCAGTTCTTGTAGATCGGGGCCCAGAAGCCGGTATCCCACATGCGGCAGTAGGAGTTCACGGTCGGGTTGCCTACGCACATCAGGGCGGGGAAGTGCTCGAGCATGCCGCCGAGGAAGTGGCGCGCGAACTGTGAGAGCTGAGCTGGACCCTCGGGGTCGTGAAAGACGTTGTTGCCGTCCGCGTCCATCAGCGTGAAGTGATGATGGTGACCGTTGGCCGACACGCCGGTGAACGGCTTGGGCATGAATGAGGCCAGCAGATCGTGCTTGCGGGCGACCGCCGCGCACACCTGGCGGTAGGTGGTGATGTTGTCAGCCGTGCGGAGCGGGCGATCGAAGCGGAAGTTGAGCTCGAGCTGGCCGGGGGCGTCTTCGTGGTCGCCGTAGCTCATGTCGAGGCCGAGCGCCTGTCCGTATTGGACCACGTCGAGCAGCACCGGGCGAAGCTCTTCGAACTGGTGGATGTGGTAGCAGTAGGGCTTGGTCACGCCCTGCGGCATCTCACCCGCCTCGGGTCGCTTGAGCCACATCATCTCGGGCTCGATCCCGATCAGGAACTGGTATCCGAGCTCCTGCTCGAACTCGTGGGCGATCGCCTTGAGGTTCTGACGCGGGTCGGCGTCCAGCAGCTGGCCGGTCTCGGTGTCGTAGCAGTCGCAATACACGCGCGCGACGCGACGGTCCCAGGGCAGCACCGCGAACGTGTCCAGATCAGCGACCGCGGCCAACTCTGATTCCTCGGGACCGAAGCCGATGTAGTCGCCGTAGCGGTCGGTGAACAGGTTCGCCGTCGCGCCGTAGACGAGCTGGTAGCCCTTGGCGGCCACCTGGGGAAAGAAGGTTGAAACGACGCCCTTGCCCATCACGCGGCCGGTGATCGAGACCTGCTGGAAGAAGACGTACCTGATCTCCTCGGCCTCGATTCGCCGGGTCAGCTCCTCGATCTTGGCCGCGCGCCCGGGGCCGTTCCGGGCCTGCTCGAGCGTCGCCGGCGCCGGCTCAATCCGCGGCGAGGAGAGCACCGTCTCGACGGTGCCACCGAACACAGCCTTGCCCTGGCCAGCCGTCTCCATCCCCACTCCTCGCCTCGCCCGCTTGACTGGACAAATTGGTACAGGTCGCGTTATACCAAGCGCCCGCCACGACCGCAAGCGCCGAGCTTGACCCTGGGGTCGAACCCGGCTACGCTATTGCACTGTACCCAAGACCATTGCGCTATAGGCAACCACAGGAGACATCCCCGTGACTTCCCGGCTCCCCTCCTCCGTCCCCACCCTCGTCATCGGCGCCGGCGTGCACGGTCTCTCGACGGCCTGGCACCTGGCCCGCGCCGGGGAGCGAGTGCTGGTGCTCGACAAGACCGCGGTGGCGGCCGGAGCCTCCGGAATCGCCTGCGGGATCGTGCGCAACAACTACTACCAGCCAGCCATGCAGGAGCTGATGGCGGCCTGTGTCGAGGTGTGGGAATCTGAGGCGGAGGCGCTGCACTACCACCCTGCCGGCTACATCGCCCTCGGGCCGGCCGCGCAGGAGGGCGACCTGACGGAGGTGTTCGCGCGCCACCAGCGGATCGGATACCCCTCGGACCTGTACGTCGGCGAGGACGAGGTCGCCCGCCACATGCGCTCGCTGTATGACGACTGGCGCGCGCCGGGGCTGAGCGTGTGCCTGCACGAGCAGGCCGGGGGCTACGCCTTCAATCGGGAGTCGATGCTCGGGCTCGCCGACCTGGCCCGGGGCGCCGGTGCCCAGATCGAGACGGGGATCGAGGTGACCGGCTTCGCCTTTGACGACGCCGGATCGGTACAGCGGGTCAGCACGAGCGCGGGCGAGATCGACGTGGATCAGGTTGTGGTCGCGGTCGGCCCCTGGATCGCCTCGCTGTGGTCGAAGCTCGGTCTCCCCGACCGGCTCGACGTCCGTCAGCCCGACGGGCGTCTGGTCGCCGATCAGCCAATGTGGACCTACTGGTACCTGCAGGAGGGTGAGGTCGATTTCCCCCCCGAGATCTTCGTGACCAACGACGGCCACTCCTCGCCGGTGCTGCACGTCGACTCAGATCAGCCGCTGCACGCCGACGATGGCGAGCTGATCACCAGCGAGCCGTGGGGCGTGTACTTCAAGCCCGACCGCGACAGCATCCAGGGCGGTGCCCAGCCGCTCCAGCTGGGGCATGAGTTCGCGGTTGATCCCTACCCGACCGGGACGGTGGATGCTGAGTTCCCCGAGCTGTGGTCGGCCTCGCTGTCGCATTGCCTGAAGCGGTTCGAGGGCGCTCGGGGGCGCTACCGGCAGACCCGCTCCGGCGGCGTCGGCGCCTTCACGGTGGACAACTTCCCCGTCTTTGACCACATGCGCCCCAACGTGTTCGTGGCTGCTGACTCCAACCACGGCTACAAGATGATCGCGGTCGGACGTGAGATCGCCCGAGTCCTGGGCGGCGAGCACTCGGCACTTCTGCATCCGTTCCGCTACGAGCGCTTCGCCACCGGCGATTTGCACCCCGTCTCGCACAGCCCCTAACCCTGGAGCAGAGCCGCCCCGGACCGAGGCCGCTGAGCCGCCCCCGGACCGAGGCCGCTAGCCCGGGCCTCCGGTGCCGCCCAGCGCCCGGCCGAGCTCGGCGGCGGCGTCGAGCAGCGGTTGCCGGAGCGCCCTGCGGGTCGCGCCGGGCAGGCGGGCGGCCGGACCCTGGATGCCGAGGATCGCGGCCAGCTCGCCGCCGTGACCGAACACCGGGACCGCGATCGCGCCCAGGTCCGGCTCGCGCTCGCCGACCGCCTCGGCCCAGCCCTGTTCGCGGGTGCTCGCGAGCTCGGCCGCGAGCATGGCCGGATCGATGATCGTCCGCTCCGTGTAGGCAGTCAGGGGGCCGTCGGGTGCTCGCGACGATCCGGCCCGATCGAACGCCAGCATCACCTTGCCGGTGGCAGTCGCGTGCGGGACGCTCGGGCGCCCGACGCGCGCCATGCTGACCACGCTGGACGCCGAGGGCACGAAGTCGACCGTGATCGCCTCGCCGTCGCCCGGGACCGACAGCGTCGCCGTCTCCCCGGTGTCGGCCACGAGCTGCGCGAGCAGCGGCCGCGCCCGCCCCCGCACGTCCAGCTGGGTCAGCACGCGGTCTGAGAGCGCGACCAACTTGAGGCCGAGACGGTAGGGGCCGCCGGGTGCCCGCTCGACCAGCCGCCCCTGTTCGAGGGTGGCGAGCAGGCGCGACGCGGTGCTCGCGTTGACGCCGATCTGCCGGGCGAGCTCGTTGACCCCGAGTCCCGCCTCGCTGACGCCGAGCGCATCGAGCAGCGCAATCGCGCGAGCCACCGAGCCTACGGGCCGGCGCGGGGCCGGGCTGTCACCGCCTGGCATCCGCGCGCTAGCCGAGCTCGCGCCGCGGACGCGAGCCGTTGCCCGCGCTCGAGCGACGACTACTTCGCTCGCCGACCACTCGGGCTGGGGTGGGCGAATCGAGCGACCGCATCACCATCACCTCGATCCCCCCGGGGGCGAAGAGATCACGGGAGTAGGCAACGCGCTCGTCACGGCCGGCGAAGATCAGCTCCTCGAGCTCGAGGCCCGCGGTCGTCCGGCGGATCTCGAGGCGCTTCCCGACTCGGTCACGCGGGCTCAGGAGGGCCGGCATGACCCGCGTCCGCGCGTAGGCGATCGGGACACCGGCGGCGATCAGTACGTCGAGCATCATCTCCCCGCGCTCAACGGCCGCGCGCAGCAGCTCCTCGGAGGGGAGCTTGATCGCCGGGTGAACCACATCCAACATCACGGCCACCGGCGTGCCACCGGCGAGTAGCGTGCGCTCCACGGTCATCGCCGGTGCGTCCGGCTCGAGTCCCAGCGCGGTGCCGGCCTCACCGCCCACGACGCGCTGCTGAATTTTGACGCCGGTGGCCGAGAGCACGACCCCGCGGCGCCGAGCCACCGACGAGTACGGCTCCAGCCGCTCGAGCCGCTCGTCAAACGCGGCCGAGACGGCCAGCCGTCCGACGAACGTTCCGCTCCCCTGGCGGCGGACGATCTCGCCGCTCTGCTCGAGCCGCTGCAGGGCGCTGCGCAGCGTGCCGCGCGAGACGCCGAGCATCGCCGCGACCTCGTGCTCGGGCGGCAGCCGGTCACCGAGCCGGTAGCGCCCCGGGGCCAGCCAGTTGCGCAGCGCGTGTTCGGCTCCGTCAACCAGTGACGGGCGCCCGGCGGCTGCGGGCGCGGGCGGTTCCACGATCCGGCGCCCTTTTGACGATCCCCTCGGCATCTAGTGGCCCATCATGTCGCGACTCCTACCACTCAGCGCGTCGCGGCAATCGTATTCGCGGGCGCGGCGTCCCGCGCGACCTTACACCGCACCCCCGGTGGGGACGGCGGCGGACAGGGCCTGGCTGCGCGCCAGCGCTGCGCGGCGGGCCAGCTCTCCGGCCTGGCGGCGGCGCTGGTCGTCTTCGGCGTCCTCGAGGTTGAGCTCCACGAGCTCGACCGCCGACCGGCAGGCCGCCTCGGCGATCAGGACCGCCGTGATCGCATCTCCGGTCAGGTGGGGATTGCCGTGTCGGGCCAGCTGCGCTCCCAGCGCGCCCACCTCGGCGGCCGCGGCCGCGATCTGGAGCGGCGGCTCGGCGGCCTCAGAGCGCGCGGCCGCGATCCGGGCGGCGCGCGACTCGTCCTCGCCCGGCAGCGCGAAGGCCTCGAGCACCGGCGCGTAGGCCTGCAGGTCGCGATCGCCCAGCTCCAGCGCCTGGCTGCGCAGCACCTCCGCCCGCCGGGCGGTCGGCTGGGATCCGGGGCCGAGATCGAACTCGGCGGCCATCTGCACCAGCGCCGCGGCCAGTGCGCAGGCCGTGGCGGCGGCGCTGCCGCCCCCCGGCGCCGGCGTCCGCGCGGCGAAGCGCTCGAGCAGCTCGGTCAGCGGCAGCTCGGTCAGGCCGGGTGGGTCGCCCGCGGTCATCTAGTGCCCCGACACTAGAACAGCCCGACCGTGCGGCCCTCGGCGTCGATGTCGATGTTGAGCGCGGCGGGCGTCTTACCCAGCCCCGGCATCTGGGTGATGTCACCGCACAGCGGCACCAGCCAACCGGCGCCGGTGTAAGCGCGGATGTCGCGGACCGGGAGGGTGAAGTTCTCGGGCGCGTTGAGCAGCTGCGGGTCCGACGACAGTGACAGGTGCGTCTTGGCCATGCAGACCGGGAAGTGACCCAGGCCTTCGCGGGTGAACTGGCCGATCTTGGCTTCGGCCTCGGGGTAGAAGTAGACGTCTCGGGCTCCGTATACCCGCTTGGCCACGGCCTCGATCTTGTCCTGGATCGGCTCGTCGTCCTGGTAGAGCTGGTGGAACGTGTTGGGCTGCTCGCACGCCTCGACCACCGCCTCGGCGAGGTCGGCCGCGCCGGCGCCGCCCTTGGTGAAGCCCTCGTTGGCCTCGGCCGCGAACGCCCCGTTCTGCATCGCCAGGCGCTTGACCAGCTCGACCTCTTCGTTGGTGTCACCGGGACGGCGGTTGACCGCGACCACGGCGGGGACGCCAAACGTCTTGATCGTGTTCAGGTGCCGGCGGACGTTGGCGAAGCCGACCTCGATCGCGTGCAGGCTCGCGGCCCGGTCCACGCGCGGATCGTCCTCGATCCCCGAGTGGTGCTTGATCGCGCGGACGGTCGTGACCAGTACCGCGGCCGACGGGGTCAGCTTGCCGAAGCGGCAGACGATGTCAAAGAACTTCTCCATACCCATGTCGGACCCGAAGCCCGACTCGGTGACCACATAGTCGCCGAGTTTCATGCCGATCAGGTCGGCGATCAGCGAGTTGTTGCCGTGGGCGATGTTGGCGAACGGCCCGCAGTGCATGAGCACCGGCTGGCCCTCGAGCGTCTGCACGAGGTTGGGCTTGATCGCGTCCTTGAGCAGAACGGTCATCGCGCCGGCGGCGCCGAGGTCCTCGGCCGTGATCGCGCGCGCGCCGTCAAATGAATAGGCGGCGGTGATGTTGGCGATCCGCCGCCGCAGGTCCTGGAGGTCGCGGGACACGGCCATGATCGCCATCACCTCGGAGGCGGCGGTGATGTCAAAGCCGGTCTCGCGCGGGTACCCGTTGGCGCGGCCGCCCAGGCCGACAGCGATGTTGCGCAGGGCGCGGTCGTTCATGTCCACCGCGCGCCGCCAGCCCACGCGCAGGGCGTCGATCTTGTGGGGATTGCCGTGCAGAATCGAGGCGTCGATCATCGCCGCGAGCAAGTTGTTGGCGGCACCGATGGCGTGGATGTCCCCGGTGAAGTGCAGGTTGAGGTCCTCCATCGGGACGACCTGGGTGAGGCCGCCACCGGCCGCGCCGCCCTTGATCCCGAACACGGGGCCGACCGAGGCCTCGCGCAGGCAGGCCACGGGTTTTTTGCCGATCACGCCCAGACCCTGCGTGAGGCCGACCAACGTCGTCGTCTTGCCCTCGCCGGCCTTGGTGGGGGTCATCCCGGTGACGCAGATCAGCTTGCCGTCGGGGCGGCTGGCGAGCCGGTCCAGGACCGACAAGGCGATCTTGCCCTTGTAACGCCCGTAGGGCTCGATCTCCTCCGGCTCCAGGCCGGCCGCCCCGGCGATCGACTCGATCGGCTCGAGCACGGCTTCCTGGGCGATTTCGAGGCTGCTCTTCATCTCTCTCCTACCTCCACGCGTTGGTCCTGGCGGGGCGTTCTTAGTGGCTGACAGCAGCGGCGGCGAGTTCGGAGACGAGCTTGTCCTCGTAGAAGCGCTCGAGGGCGAACGGCGCAATCAGCTCGGGCGTCTTCCCGGTCGCCACGAGCTCCGCCAACGTCTGGCCCACGATCGGGGCGGCTTTGAAGCCATACGTCCCCCAGCCGGCACTGATGTGGAAGTTATATATCTCAGTTGTACCAAGGATCGGACTGTAATCGGGAGAGAGATCGCACAGGCCCGCCCAGCTGCGCAACAACCGCGCGCGCTCGAGCTGGGGGAAGAGCTCGATCGTGTGTCGGCTGACGTCCTGGAGGAAGTTGAGTGTCCCCTGCATCCGGTAGGTCGTCCAGGGCTCGATCTCGGCTCCCATCAGAAACTCGCCGCGGTCGGTCTGGCTGATGTAGACGTGCATCTGCGAGGAGACGATCACCACGTCGAGCAGCGGCTTCATCGGCTCGGTCACGCACGCCTGGAGGATGTGGGTGGTGATCGGGAGCCCGACCCCGGCCATGTCGGCGATCTGGGTGCTCCAACCGGCGGTGCAGTTGAGGACCTGCCCGGCGGCGATCGTCCCCTGGTTGGTCTCGACGTGGGTGAGTCGATTCCCGCTTCGCCGCAGGCCGGTGACGGCGGTGTTCTGGTGGATCTCGGCCCCGCCCGCGTCGGCGCTGCGAGCCAGGCCCCAGACCACGGCGTCGTGGCGGATGATCCCCCCGGGGGGGTGGTAGAGCGCGCCCATGATCGGATGGATGGCGTGCGGGTTTTCGACCTGCATGGCCGGGGCGAGCTGCTTGATCTCGTCGGGGTAGATCAGCCGCGAGTCGATGCCCTGGATGCGGTTGACCTCGGCCCGGTTGGCCATCACGAACATCGCCCGGTCTGAGTGGGCGAGGGTCAGGTGGCCACACTGGGAGAAGAGGAGGTTGAAATCCAGTTCCTGGGAGAGCCCCTCGTAGAGCTTGACGCTGGCGTCGTAGAAGCGTGCGCCTTCGGGCGTCTTGTAATTGGAGCGCAGGATCGTCGTGTTGCGCCCGGAAGCGCCCGATCCGATGTAGCGCTGCTCGAGGATCGCGACGTCGGTGATCCCGTGCTCGCGCAGGTAGTGCGCGGTGGCCAGCCCGTGGGAGCCGCCGCCGATGATGACCACGTCGTAGGAGCTCTTCAGCTCGGGCTGACGGCGCCACATGCGGCGCTTGCGAAACAGATCACGCACGGCTGGACTCCGCGATCTCGGCCTCGGCGAGGCCGGCCAGGGCGTCGGCTCCGATCGGCCGGGCGCCGAGGTGGTGGCCGGCGTCGGCCACCACCGACCACACGTATTCCGCGGTCGCCCAGCCGAACAGGAACAGGTAGCGCTGCGGCGCCTCGCGGACCAGCACCGCCGGTTGGCGGGCGATCGAGCCGGGGCGCAGAGCGCCCACGGGCGTGCTCGAGGGCCTCAGGTCCAGCGCGCTGAAGCGCGCGAAGACCTCGGTGGCCTCAGGCCCGACGATGGTCAGGGCCGCGAACGTGGTGGTCACATCGACCACGTTCGTGGCCGCCGCGCCCGGGTCGCCCAGGGCCGCGGTCAGCCGCTCGCGCAGCTCCGCTCCCGCGGCGGGCTCACCGATGACCAGCGCCCGGGTCAGGGTCAAGGGGCACCACCAGGCGTCCTGGCTCCGGGTCGCGGTCCCGAGCTCGAGCGGGGCGCCGGCCAGCTCGGCCAGCTGCTCGGCGGGACCCTGGAGCTCGAGCTTGCCCAGCTGCGATACGTCGGCCCATCCGGCTACGCGCTCGGCCGTCCGCCGCTCGGCCTTGGGGTCAGAGCCGTAGCTGGCGGCGACGTTCCAACCCGAGCGGACCTCGAAGTGAGCGCCCTCGTCGGCGGCGCTGGCCTCCATCGGCGAGTGGGCCACGGCGGCGGTGCCCGCGGGAACGAGAAAGTCGAGGTTCACGAGCGCAGCACCTCCCCCTCGGGGTCGTAGAAGGGCTTGGTCTGGATCTCGGCCTCGAGCCGGCGGCCCTGGTCGGAAATCGTGATCCGGGCACCGTCCCGGGCCAGCGCGTCGGGCACCCAGGCGAGGCCGATGGTGCGGCCGAGCACCGGCGAGTGGCGTGAGCTGGTGACCTGGCCGGCGGGCGTCCCCTGTTCATCCACCACCACCGCCCCCTCGGTGGGCACGTTGCCGTTGGTCAGCGTGAACCCGACCAGCCGGGTGGAAGGGGTCAGCTCTCCGTAGTGCTCGAGCGCCCAGCGCCCGATGAAGTCCTGCTCCTTGTCGAGCTTGACGATCCAGGGCATCGCCGCGCCGAACGGGGTCGATTCCGAGTCGGTGTCCTG
Source organism: Solirubrobacteraceae bacterium (assembly GCA_050696855.1). Lineage (GTDB taxonomy): Bacteria > Actinomycetota > Thermoleophilia > Solirubrobacterales > Solirubrobacteraceae > Palsa-465. The sequence goes on from JBOGYN010000642.1 coordinate 13,938, forward strand.
GCCGATCAGGATGTGCATCTTCTGCAGGCGCAGGATGCGTTGGGGCTCGAGGCCGAACGGACGCAGCCCGTGCGACTGGCCGGCCTCGATCAGCGCGTCCCAGATGTGCTCGCCGTAGGCGGCCGGGAAGTGGATCTCGTAGCCCACTTCTCCCACGAAACCGATCCGCAGGATCAGGCACGACACCCCGGCGATCTCGCCCTGCTGGCCGTCGAGATAGGGGAAGGCGTCGTTGGACATGTCGAGGTCGCAGACGGCGGCCATGATCTCGCGGGCCCGGGGACCGGCCAGGTTGACGGCGGCCAGACCCTGGGTGACGTCGGTGAGGTGGACGCGGCTTTCCCAGTCGGCCAGCCACCACGAGAACCATTCCTCGACGGCGCCCGCGCCGCTCGAGGTGGTGGTCACGTAGAACGTCTGGTCGTCGATCCGGCACACGGTGCCGTCGTCCACGATCCGGCCGGCGTCGGAGCTGATCACCCCGTAGCGGATCCGGCCCGGCTTCAGGTTGGAGAAGCGGTTGGGATAGAGACGATCGAGGAACTCGCCGGCGTCGGGACCGCGCACGATCAGCTTGCCGAGCGTCGAGACGTCGATCAATCCCGCGGCCCGGTTGACGGCCAGGGCCTCGCCCTCGGGATCGCCGTAGTCGTACGCGCGCAGCCAGTCCCCGGCCCACTTGACGCTCGCGCCCAGCTCACGATGGCGGCCGTGGAGAGACGAACGCTTGGCCGGCTCGACCGGGCGGCCGCCGAGGATCCCCATCGGAACCGACACCCACGGCGGGCGGGCCGTCGTCGTCCCCACCGAGCTCAGGTCCTGTCCGGTCCCGGCGGCCATGAGGCGCACCGACGGCAGCTGGCACATGCGCCCCTGGCACGGTCCCATGGTCACCGTCGTGTAACGCTTGGCGAGCTCGATCGAGTCATAGCCCTCGGCGATCGCGTAGTCGACGTCCTTGCTGGTCACGTCCTCGCACAGGCAGGCGAAGCACTTGCCGCGGCCCGAGCCGATGACCGGGGGTGCCACGGCCAGGTCGGGGGCCTGCTCGCGAATCGCGGCCAGACTGGCGGCGAGCAGCTCGGCGTGGGCGGGCGAGTCAGAGCTCTCGAGCCCCAGGGCGTGCGCCGCCTGCAGCCCCGCCAGCTGGCCCGAGCGCGCGATGTCGGCCTCGCCCTGCACGCCGATCACCTCTCCGGCCGCGTACACACCGGCGGGCAGCTGATCCAGCGCGAAGTGACCCCGGGCGGAGTCGTAGACACTGGTCGCCCCCGCCTGCAGCAGCAGTGAGCTGGCCGGGCTGGTGCCACCCGAGACGACGAGCAGATCACACGCGAAGCGATGACCCTCGCTGCTATCGAGCGGGGCGATCACGACCTCGCGCACTCCCTTGCTCCCGCGCGCCTCGAGCACGGTGTGACCGCTGAAGACGGGAACCCGGTCACGCCGCAGGCCGCCGGCCAGCGCCCCGGCCTCGGGACGCAGATCGGCGATCGCGGCGATCTCGACGCCCGCCTCGCGCAGCGCCCGGGCGGCGAGCAAGCCGCGGTCCGAGGTGGTGGCGATCACGGCCCGCTTGCCCGGGGCGACCGCGAACAGGGAGGCCAGGCGGCGGGCGCCGCCGGCGAGCATCACGCCGGGCAGGTCGTTGCCGGCGAACACCAGTGGCTGCTCGATGACCCCGGTGGCAAACACCAGCTGCGCCGCTCGCACCTGGTGCAGCGTGTCCCGCTGCCAGACCGGCACCAGCCCGTCAAAACAGCCCAACGCGGCGCCACCGGCCAGGATCTCCACTCCGGCCTGGGCGACGCGCACCGCCAGCTCGGCGGTGGCGGCGGCCGTGGGCTCGAGCAGTTGCTCGCCACCCGGAGCTGATCCCTCGTCAGCCAGCACCACGTCAGCCCCCAGCTCGGCAGCGGCCAGCGCCGCGTTGAGTCCGGCCAGACCGCCACCGATGACCAGCACATCGGCGTGGCGGCGGCGGTACTCGGTCCGCCACTCGCGGTCAGCCTGCTCGTGGCGCAGGCGCCCGAGCCCGGCGGCGTTACGGAGGATCTTTTCGTACAGCGGCCACAGCCGGCGGGGGCGAATGAAGGTCTTGTAGTAGAAGCCGGGCGGGGTGAACGGCCCCCCGACCAGGTCGGTGGCGCGCATCGCATCGAACTCGAGCGAGGGCAGCGCGTTCATGTGCTCGACCTTGATCCCGGGGCGCACCGGCTCCACGCACGCCCGCGCCCCGGGCGCGCCGTCGATCGCCACCAGGCAGTTGGGACACTGGCCGGCGCAGCACATGAGGCCGCGGCGGCGGTGATACTTGAAGCTGCGTGAGAACGTCCGCTGCCCGGCCGCGAACAGGGCCGAGCCGATCGTGTCGCCCGCGTAGGCCTCGACGCGCCGGCCGTCGAAGGTGAAGCTGACCGTCTGGGAGCGGTCGATCCGCTCACCGGCGCGGGGCGGTAGTCGCTCGCCGGGCGTCGGGGTGCTCATTGCGACGGCTCAGCGGCCGCGCCCGCGCCGGGCACCTCGGCCGGGCGGGCGGTGAAGAACACCTGGTTGGTGCTCGTGTCGCGCTCGGCGATGAACCAGGCGCGGCATCCGGAGCGATGAAACCACCACTCGCGCTGGACCCCGGCCGTGTTGCGGCGGAAGTAGTTGTAGGCGCTCAGCTCGCGGAAGCTGGGACGAGCCTGCGGCCGAGGCGAGAGTTCGCCGCCGAAGGCGAAGTCAGTGACCTCGCGTGCGCCGCAGTTTGGGCACGTCAGGACGAACGACACGACCGCGGACGCTACGGCCGCAGACTGATCCTGTCCAATATCTAATTTATAGTTATTGATTTGGTTTTCGAATCAGAGGGACGATCGTGGAACTGCGTCAGCTGCGTTACTTCATCGCCGTCGCGGAGGAGCTTCACTTCCGCCGCGCCGCCGCCCGGTTGCACATCTCGCAGCCGCCGCTCAGCCAGCAGATCGCCCGCCTCGAACAGGAGCTGGGCTGCCGCCTGCTCAACCGCACCCGCCGGCGCGTCGAGCTGACTGCGGCCGGCGAGGCGTTTCTGCGCGACGCCCGGGCGATGCTCGGCGAGCTCGAGGTCGCGGTGGCCACCGTCCGCCGGATCGACACCGGCCAGGCGGGACTACTCCGGGTCAACTTCGTCGGCTCGGCGCTGCTCTCGATCGTCCCCGGCATCGTCCAGCGCTTCCGCCGCGGCCGGCCGAGTGTCGAGCTCGAGCTCCGCGAGCGCTCGACCCTCGAGCAGCTGCGGGCCCTCACCGCCGGGGTCGTCGACGTCGGGCTGGTGCGGCCCCCGATCGACCCCGATCACGCCCTCCGGGCCGAGGTGGTGATGCGCGAGCGCACCGTGGCCGCGATCCCGGCCGGCCACCCGCTGGCCAAGCTGCGGCGGGTGCCGCTCGCGCGCCTGGCCGCCGAGCCGCTGGTGTTGTTCCCGCGCGAGCAGGCGCCCGGCTACCACGATCTCCTCACCGGCCGGCTCGCCGCCACCGGCACCTCGCCCCAGGTCGTCCAGTACGCCCCCGAGATGCTGACCATCATCGGCCTCGTCGCCGCCGGGATCGGCGTCTCCCCCGTCCCCGCCTCGGTCGCCCGGCTGGCGCTCGCCGGGGTCACCTACCGGCCGCTGGTGGGGGCCCCCGACACCGAGCTGCTGGCCCTCACGCGCGCCGAGGATGAGTCGCCCCTAGCCCACGCGTTCGTCGCCGACGCGCGCGAGCACCGGGAATGAGCCCGGGGCGCGCTGCTCGCGAGCCTCGATCTGCTCGAGCTTGGCCAGCAGGCTCTCGGCCATCCTGATCGAGGCGGCGTCGATCAGCCGGCCGTCGAGCGAGACGGCGCCCTTGCCCTGGGCAGCCGCCTCCTCCATCGCCGCGATGATCCGGCGGGTTTTCCCGACGATCCGCTCACTGGGCGTGAAGACCTGGTTGGCGAGTTCGATCTGCGACGGGTGGATCGCCCACTTGCCCTCGTAGCCGAGCACCGCCGCCCGGCGGGCCGAGGCGAGATAGCCCTCGGGGTCGGTGAAGTCCCCGAACGGCCCGTCGATCGGACGCAGCCCGTAGGCCCGGCAGACGACCGCGATCCGCGCCAGGGCGTAGTGCCACTGGTCGCCCAGGTGCAGCTCGCGTCCGGGCGCCCCGCCGACGCCGGCATCCGGGCCGGGGCCGGGGCCGGGG
>JBOGYN010000643.1:0-3599 GCA_050696855.1 Solirubrobacteraceae bacterium
GGCTGCGGTGACGTCGCCGCTCTCGAGCAGCAACATCCGCTGACGGGGTGTCCAGTGGACTGGGCGACCGTTGCTCCCCACCCGCACCGCGACCACGCGACCATCGGCGGCGGTGGCTTCGTCTGCCGTGATGGTGAAGCTGAACGCGACCGACGTTCGTCCCACCTGGGCCACCGCCAGATCGACGCTGAGCCGGGCGCGGAACCTGACCGGCGCACGAAGATCGAGAGTCACCTGGACGCGCGGCAGACTGCCGTGAAGCGCATCCAGCAGTCCCAGTCGCTCGAGCAGCTCCGCCTCGGCGACGGCCGCCATCCGCAGCATCGCGCTGTGATGGTGGTGCCCGGAAGCGTCGGTATCAGACCACTCCAGGCGCTGCTCGGTGCTGATGCGTGCCGGCTCGTGCATGTTTTTGATGGTTAGTGATAATACGTATAGAGAATGGAAAAGGGAAAATCAGCCACGCCGGATCGCGACCCTCACTTTCCGTTCGGTGATTGGGCGACGCTCAGGTTCAATTTCCTTTCCCGTGGCGAGCACAACAGGTTGGTGGCAGACCAGCTCACTCGTTCCTCCGCAACCGCCGCGGATGTTGCCGGTTCACCGGAGGCGTGGCTCGGTCTCACACCTATCACCAAGGCGGACATCATCCAGGACCAGGCACTCGACCCGCCATACGGGCAGCGCTGTGCCGTGGGACTTGACAAGATCGGGCTCGTGCTTGAATCGAGCGGCAGCACTGGGAAGGGCCGCGAGGTTCACTATCTGACTCACGACGATGTCACGCACACCGCTACGGCATGGGCGCAATACCTGACCCAGATGGGCGTGACCTCGAACGATGTCGTGGCGCTGTGCTTCCCAGTGGGAATGGCGGGCGGCGGAATCCGGCACATGCTCGCCTACTCGCAACTCGGCGCCAAGGTGTTGCGTGTTGGGGCGCTCCCGACGGAGCGCAAGATCGAGGCGATCCGCTACTACCGGGCCTCCACCCTGGTCGCGACTCCGGCCTACGTGGATCGTCTCGCGGTCGTAACCGCGGAGCTCGGCCTCACACCGGCGGAGCTTGGCATCCGGCGCATCATGGTGGCCACACAATCGGTGAGCGTCGAATGGGTGCGCGCGACCGAGGATCTGTGGGCGGCGCGGCTCTACGAGTGGTACGGAACCTCGTCCGGGATCGCCGCGTTTGCGTGTGCGCGTGGCATGGCGGACGCCGACGGGCGCGGGACGCTGCACTGGGATCCGCATATCTCGGTCCACGAGGTGCTTGACGTCGACTCCCGGCAACCCGTGGATGACGGCGAACACGGGGAACTTGTCGGTAGCCCGCTGCTAAACGAGGCCGAGCCCCTGTTCCGCTTCGCGACTGGTGACCTGGTGCGCTATCGCGCGCCAGGATCTTGCCCTTGCAACTCCCGCTGGCCCGGGATCGAGAGCGGCACCGTCCGCCGGCTCGACGACAGCTTCAAGGTCAAGGGCGTCAATCTGTCTCCCGCGACGGTCGACGCCGTGATCCTTGGCCGCCCCGAGGTGCTCGACTACCGCGCACGCATCTGGCAGGACGGTGGTAAACGCGAGCAGTTGGCGATCGAGCTGCTGACCCAGTCGGGGATCGCAGAGGATCTTGCGTTGCAGCTTGCCGATCGGCTCCGCACCGACACCGGGCTTTCGTTTGCGGTCACCGTCACTGCCGAAAGGTCAACCTGGTCGCTCCAGACGAGCGGAGAGGCCGGCAAGGCAAAGCGTTGGGCCGATGAGCGGGCGGCAGCATCGTGAGCCAGGACGGCCTCACGGTGCAGCGTGCTGGTCCGGTCCGTTCGCTGATTCTCGATCGTCCGGAGAAGCGAAATGCCCTCAACGATGCGCTGCTTGCGCGGATCGGCGAGGAGCTGCGCGCCGCTGCGGGCGACTCCTCGACGCACGTCCTTGTCCTTCGGGGCAACGGCGATCACTTTTGCGCCGGCTTTGACCTTGACACCGTCCGCGCGGATGAGCTCTCCGAGGACCGGATGCGCCGCGAGCGTGAGCAGCTCTTCGAGCCGGCGCTCCTCCTACGCGATCTGCCGATGCCAACCGTCGCGGTGGTCCAGGGCGCCTGCGTGGCGGCCGGTCTGCTCCTCTCTCAGATGTGTGACCTCATCATCGCCAGCGACGACGCGTTCTTCTACAACCCGTTGCCGCGTATGGGCGGAGTGGGACTAGAGCTTTTGATCGAGCCGTGGGACATGGGCGTCCGCAAGGCCAAGCGCTACCTGTTCACGGGCGAGCGAATTCCGGCCGCTGCTGCACTCGAGCTCGGAATGATAACGGACCTGGCCCCGAGAGCGCGGCTGTCAGAGGACGCCGAGGCACTCACCGACCGGATCGCGGCAATGCCACCCGTGACGCTGTCACTACTGAAGCGGTCATTGAACCGCACCCAGGATCTGATGGGGATGCGTGACGCCCTCGAGTACCACTTCGCCGTGCACCACCTCGGCCATGCGAGCGCTGAGTCACAGCGTCTCCTCCATGCCGCCAGGGAGGGCAAGCCGCTTAAGGACTACTTCCAAGCCCGAGACGAAGGAACGCTGTGACGAGACCATGACCGACGGCCGCGTGATCGACACCCACACCCACCTCTACAGCGAGGACATGACCCCCAGCTACTGGATCGATGCCATGGCCGCGTACGGCAGCAGCATTTCGGCTCGCTCCCCGGAGTTCGTCCGCGAGCGGATCGCCAGTGACTGGTTTGACCCCCATGCGGACCTTCTCATCGCCGACATGGATGCCGCCGGGATCGACAAGTCGGTCGTGTTCATTCTCGACTTCGCGCTCTACGGTGGCGTCGGGGACTCGATCTCGCTGGCGCGCCGATACGAGCTCTTTGCGCAGGCCGTCGCGCGGCATCCGGAGCGGCTGGTCCTCTACGGCGGCATCGACCCGCGCCGTCCCGACGCGGCGCAGTTCGTAGCCACCGCGAGGCGCGACTTCAACATTCAGGGCGTCAAGATTTGGCCTCCCGCGGGAGCCCGTCCTGACGAGCCCTACTGCTACCGCGTTTATGAACGCTGCGCCGAGCTCGGGCTGCCCGTGGTGGTCCACACCGGCCAGGAGATCGGCCCGCTGCGCAGCGAATGCACCCGGCCGATGTTCGTCGATCAGCCTGCCAATGACTTCCCCGAGCTGACCTTCGTGCTCGCGCACGCCGGCATGGGCTGGTGGGAGGAAGCCGCTGAGATCGCCTGGCACCACCCCAACGTCTACCTCGACATCGCCTACTGGCAGGCGAAGTACCTGCGCAGCCCGGAGCGGTTCTGCCAAGAGATGCGCGCCCTGATCTCGACCGCGGGCAAGCAGCGGGTGATGTTCGGCACCGATTGGCCGGCCATGCGGACCGTGCGCCGCGTCAAGCACGACACCTGGGTCCAGGTCCTGCGCGATCTGCCCGACGGCGCTCCCGGTGGCGTACGGTTCGAGCGCGACGAGATCGACCTGCTCCTCGGCGGCGCGGCCGAAGCGGCCCTCGGCCTGTAGATGGCCACCTCCTACGGCTTCATGATGGGCCTGAGCCCGCGCGAGCCGATCGGCCGCTTTGGCGAGCTCGCCAAAGC
>JBOGYN010000644.1:0-4698 GCA_050696855.1 Solirubrobacteraceae bacterium
GTACCTATCCGGTCGCGACCGCCGACAGCGGCAAAACATGGCGGACCGACGGACCCGTCCTCAACATCCGCGCCGCTCAGGGCCCAGTCGCGGTCAGCCAGGCAGGCGTCCTCGGCCCCGGCATCTACTTCGCATGGTGCGCCGCGTGCAACATGGTCGTCGACGTCACGCCCGACGCCGGCAAGCACTGGTGGCAGACATTCATGCCAGGCGACGTGCTCGCCGTTCTGGGTGGCAGCGACGCGCGCGCCGGCCTGACCGCGATCATCGAAGGGCCCACCAGCGCTCCCAACGGCCGCGGCGCTTCGCTCTGGGTCTACCTCTCGACCAACGGCCGCCTCTGGACCTACAACCACGATCTGAACGCCGTCAGCTGACCGCCGCCACACGTTGAAGGCGCGCCACGAACTCAACCTCCGGGGACCGTTCCTCGCAAACATCGCCGTCGACGTCCCTCGACGTCCCTCGACGTTCCCGTTCGCAATCGCGCTCGGCTCGCTTGACAGGATCACCCGCATAATGCCCGAGCTGGCGCTGGATGACAACGAGCGGGACCCCCTCGTGCGCCATCTCGACCGCGTGGGCGTTCCGCAGCTGATGCGGCGCGAACCGCCGCCGAACATCGGCCTGGGCGGCCACGCGGTGCAGCTGCTTGCGCGCGGCTGACGGCTCCCAGCGGCCCCCTGCGGTCGATCCGTGAATCACGCACAGCAGCGCCCCGGTCGGGAGCTCGTGGCGGATCTTGAGCCACGGGTTGAGGTGCTCCCAGGCCCAACGGTCCATCCCGACCTCGCGGCGCTTGCCGCCCTTCCCACGCCGAACGAGCACCGCGCCCCTTGAGCGATCCAGATCGCTCTCTTGTAGTGAGAGCGCCTCGCTGATCCGCAGGCCGGCGCGCCAGAGCAACACGATCAAAGCGCGGAGGCGGTGGCCGTCGGCGCGGTCGCCGATCGTGCGCATCACGGCGACAATCTCCTCAACGGTCGGGGGGTCGGCCGGATAGAGCTCACCCTTGTTACGTGGGGGGCGCCCTCGGTGATAACCGGGCATGGTCGCCGGCGAGCGGCGGTGGCCGGCGGCGTCCATCAGCACGAATTCCATGAATCCTCCCTTGGTGGGATGGTTGACGGTGTGCTGCTATTCGAACGGAGCGACACGCGCGATCGAACACAGCCGCCCGGAGGGGCGCCCCGAGTCCGCGCATAGGGAGACCGCCCCGCATGTCGGCCGAGCGGCACGTCCGGAGGTGAAAGCGGGTCCGGCTCACTGGCGTGGCCAAGCACTTGTCGGCCGACACGGGCTCAGTTGTCGGCGTGGCCGGTGTGGAAGATTGGCCAGCCGATTTCGGTGCGCCATTGGTTCTCGTCCCCGGTCTCGTGGGGGCCGATGACGTAGTACTCGCGGATGGGCCCTTCGATCGCGAGGGCGTGGTCGGTGACGTAGGTGGCGAGTGATCCATATGCCCGGTCGATCTCGCCGTTGTGAGGGCCGTTGTGCACCGTAAGGGCTAGTTCGACCTCGGGTACCACGAGGGCGCTGACCCGTCCGGTCGCCCGGACGGTCTGGTCGCTCGGCACGAAGACGGTGGCTTCGCCGCGTTCGTGCGTGAAGAGGTCGTTGGCGTAGATCGCGCCTCCTGGTCCCGCGGGGGTGATCTTCTGGGCGGCCAAGAGTGCGTGGAGTTCGCCGAGCGCGCCCTGGTACCAACCGGTCGCGTCTTTGGTATCGATGACGTCGCTGACCGCGGCGGCAGGTGTCGCGAGCATGCGGCGTCGCTCGATCGCGACCTGTGTCGCGCCGATCGGCGGCTCGAGCAGGTCGCGCAGCGATGCGGCGGCCTGCTGGGTGCGGGCAAGGGTAGTCTCGAGGCGACGGAGGTGGCCGGCGATGAGCTCGTTGCGTGCAGTCAGATCCGGGGTGGCGATCACGGCGTGGATCTCCTCCAGCGGCATCTCGAGCGCCCGGAATCGACGGATCACCTGGGCGGTCGGGATCTGGTCGGTGCCATAGCGCCGGTGACCGGTGTCGGGGTCGACGTCAGCAGGTACGAGCAGCCCGATCCGGTGGTAGTGACGCAGCGTCTTGACGTTCAGGTGCGTCGCGCGGGAGAAGTCCCCGATCGCCAGTGATGCCGTCATGCCCCCCAGTATGAGACCTCCCCTTAGGGGAGATACAAGCCGAATTTTGGGTCTTGCAACTCCCGCAGGGGCATGCCCGAAGCTCCTTCTCGACGCGGTCGACCGGACTGCAAATCGAAAGGAGCAACACCATGTCCGCATCCCCTCCCCCCGCCGTCGCCGCCTACCTCGCCGGCGTCAACTCCTTCGACGTCGACGCGATCGTGGCGACTTTCGCCGAGGACGCGTACGTCAACGACGCACGTCGCGAGATCAACGGGATCGACGCGATCCGTTGCTGGGTCGAGACGGAGATGGTGGGAGACCACGTGACGATGGAGCCGCTCGAGGTGATCGACCACCACGGCGACACGATCGTGCGCTCCCGCTACGACGGCACCTACGACAAGACCAACCTCCCCGACGAGCTGATCATGTCGGACTACTTCAGCGTCCGCGACGGCAAGATCGTCAGCCTCGCCGTGATCCGCAACCAGCCCTCCCCGTACTGATCGGCCCGCCGGCGCCAGCTGTCTTGCCCACACGAAACGAAACGGACGAACACATGAACCATCAGCTCGACCCGGAGCTGGCCGCCGCGATGGCCTCCCTCGCGGCGAGAGCGGCGGGAGCGCCACCCCCGACGCGCGGCGACTGGCGCGCGGTCCGCGAAGCGGTCTCAGCCGGCCAGGCCTACATGGCCACCCTCACACCCGCCTCATCGGGCGTCAGCACAACCCAGCACGCCACACCCACCTTCGACGGCGAAGACGAGATCGAACTGCGTTGGTACACGAAGGACGGCGCGGCGCCAGGCTCGGCCGTCGTCTACACCCACGGCGGGGGAATGCTCGGGGGCAGCCTCGATCTCTACGACGAGGTCATCTCCTGGTACGTCGCGCAGACAAGTGTCCCATTCCTGTCCGTCGGGCTGCGCCTGGCCCCCGAAGCACCAACCAGCACCGCCATGGCCGGAGACGTCTTCAGCGCGCTGACCTGGCTCGTCAACCATGCCGGCGAGCTCGGAGTCGACCCTGACCGCATCGCCGTGATGGGCGACAGCGGCGGCGGTGGCCCAACTGCCGGTGCGGCAATCCTGGCTCGCGATCGAGGCGTGCACCTCGCCAAACAGATCCTGGTGTACCCGATGCTCGATGACCGCAACACAACACCAGGCCCCATTCCCGACGAGCTGCTGACCTGGGGCTACGACAGCAACTACACAGGCTGGGTCACCCTGCTCGGAAACGAGATCGGCGGCGAGAACGTCTCGCCGATCGCCGCGCCCGCCCGCCTGGCTGACTTCCGTGGGCTCGCACCCGCCTACATCGACGTCGGCGACCTCGACATCTTCCGAAACGAAAGCATCGCCTACGCCGGCAGTCTTGCCTCAGCGGGCGTGCCCGTCGAGCTCCACGTCCACCCCGGCGCCCCGCACGGCTTCGAACGGTTCGTCCCGGACTCCCAGGTTGCCCGACGAGCCATGGCAGACCGTGCCCGAGCCGTCACCACCGTTTAGACCCACCAGACACAAGGACAAGAGCCATGAGCGTGCACGTCACCACCCAAATGAAGACCCGGTCCGAGCACACCGAGCAGGTCATCGCGGCGCTCAGCGAAGCGCTGCCGCACAGCCTCCAACACGAAGGCTGCGAAGCGATCCACCTCCGCCAAGACCAAGACGACCCCAGCAACATCGTCTCGTTCACCCAATGGGCCACCCGCCAGAACTACGAGGACTACCTCGCCTGGCGGACCAAAACCGGGATGACCGACGAAATCGATCAGCTCCTCACCGAGCCCCTATCGATCAACTACTTCGACGACATCGTCAGCCTCACCCGCGAGCAATAGTCCCCGGCCCCCGCCGTCGGTCACGTACCTGCGGAGGCAGCGATGCAGGTCTCGCCTCACCGGAGGGTTGCGGCCCCCTCCTCCTCGCCAAACCTGCGCATCTCGGGCCGGAGGTGTCCGGCGACCGCAGCTTGCCGTCGTACACCACCCTTTCTCGTGCGATGGTCCAGCGAGGCCGTGGGCGGCGCGCAGGTTCGCGGACCGCCTGTCGAGATGGCGGCCGGGCCCGGATGCCGGCCCGGGAGCGTGTTCGTTCGATGGCCGGCTACGCCGGCGGCTGCTGGGGCGCCGCAGGCGATACGTCCTCCGAGGTTCGACCGTGGAGCACGTCCGCAGCTCTGGGTCGACGTGGACCTGGCGGAAGACTGTCGGGTCGCGAAGCGGTTCGCCCATCGGACCCGACAGATCGGCGGCGAGGTCGACGATTCGTTTGCTGCCGTCATCGAAGATCAGGCGGAGTTTGTGGCCGTCGAGGGACTCGACGGTGGTTACGGCGACCACGTGACGGATGCTAGGCCAGCGGGCTGATGCCGGCCAGTTGTTCGTGGACGCGGGCCGCTCCCAGTTGACGCGTAGTCCGCTGCGCGGACTGCTCAAGGTAAGGACGAAGGGGTGGACAGAAGTGTGGACGGATGGGTGGACCTGAAGTCCACACTTGAGCCCCCAAACAGCCCCGCCGCACCTGGGGTTTCCGCTCGCGCACGACCCCGACTACCCGCCCCCCACG
>JBOGYN010000645.1:0-2216 GCA_050696855.1 Solirubrobacteraceae bacterium
GAAACGAGGCAGACGACATGGTCGCACTGAACTGGCTTCGCGGCCTGATCGCTCACCGGCCGGCCCGGCTCGTTGCGACGGCTCTGGGCGTCGCCGTGGGCGTGGCCCTGATCGCGTCGATCGGGTCCTTCCTCTCGGCGACCAACGCCAAGATGACTCAGCGGGCGATCGCCCGCGTGGCAGTCGACTGGCAGGTCGAGGCCCAGCCAGGCGCGAACCCGGGCCCGGTCTTCTCGACCGTCCGGAGCTTCCCGGGCGTCAAGCAGGCACTCCCGGTGCAATTCACCAGTTCCCCGGGCCTGACCGCGACCATCGCCGGCTCCACCCAGACCACGGGCGCGGCCCGCGTGCTCGGGCTCCCGCCGGGGTACGCCTCGGCCTTCCCGGGTGAGTTACGCCTGCTCTCGGGCAGCCTCAGCGGAGTCCTGGTCGCCCAGCAGACCGCGTCGAATCTTCACGTCGCGCCGGGCGACACCGTCACGATCGCTCGGCCGGGCCTGAAACCGGCCCGGGTGACAGTCGGCGGCGTGGTTGACCTGCCCTACTCCGACTCGCTGTTTCAAAAGGTCGGTGCCCCGCCCGGCTCGCAGCTGTCCGCCCCGCCGGACAACGTGATCCTGCTGCCGCAGGCTGAATTTGCGCGGGTCCAGGCGCCGATCATCGCTTCGCGCCCGGAGTTGATCCACACGCAGGTCCACGTGATCCTCTCCCACGCGCTGCCCAGCAGTCCGAGCGCTGCCTTTGACAGCGTGGCCGCGCGGGCGCACAACCTCGAGAGTCGCCTCACCGGCGGCGGACTGGTCGGGGACAACCTCGGCGTCGCGCTGGACACCGCCCGCCAGGACGCGCTGTACGCCCAGATTCTGTTCCTGTTCCTAGGCCTTCCCGGAGCCATCCTCGCCGGCTTGGTCACCGCGCTGATCGCCTCAGCGGGTGCCGACCGCCGGCGCCGCGATGCCGCTCTGCTGCGCACCCGCGGAGCCTCGACACCGACGCTGGTGAGGATCGCTATGGCCGAGACGCTGTTCGCGGGCGTGATCGGCGTGATCGTCGGCCTCGGGGCCGCCCTCCTGATCGGACGCAGCAGCTTCGGCACCGCCTCGTTCGGGGCCGGAACCGCCTCAGCCATCCTCTGGGCGCTGGGCGCGGCCCTCGTGGGTCTGGCCATCGCGGCGGTCTCGATTGCGCTGCCGGCGCTTCGTGACGCTCGCTCGCTCACGGTCGCCGGCCAGCGCCGCCAGGTCGGCCGCACCGATCGTGGTCCGCTGTGGGCTCGATTCGGGCTCGACTTCGTTGCTCTGGCGATTGCCGGCTTTGTCTATTGGCAGGCGTCGCAGAGCGGATATCAGCTCGTTCTCGCGCCCGAGGGGGTAGCGCAGGTTTCAGTCAACTGGTACGCGCTCCTCGCGCCTGTGCTCGGCTGGATCGGGCTCGGCTTGCTGGCCTATCGGATTGCGGATCTGTTCCTCACCCGCGGACGCCGCCCGTTGACGGGTGCGCTGCGGCCGCTCGCCGGCGAGCTCGCTCCGACCGTCTCGGCGACCATGAGCCGCCAGCGCCGTCTGCTCGCCCGGGCCGTCGCGCTGGTCGCGCTCACTGCCGCCTTCGCCGGCTCGACATCGGTCTTCAACTCGACTTACCAGGCGCAGGCCGGCGTCGACGCGCGCCTCTCCAACGGGGCCGACGTAACCGTCACCGAGCCGCCCGGAGCTCAGGTCAGCGCACAACAGGGCGCCGCCCAGCTGAAGCGAATTCCCGGGGTCGCGTCAATTGAGCCATTGCAACATCGGTTTGCCTATATCGGTGCCGATCTCCAGGACCTCTACGGCGTCCGCCCGCAGACGATCGCCAACCAGGGCAAGCTTCAGGACGGCTGGTTCGCCGGAGGCACAGCAGCGGGCCTGATGCACACCCTGGCCAAGCAGCCCGACGCGATCCTGGTCAGCCAGGAGACCGTCCACGACTACCAGCTGCACCCGGGAGACCGGATCAACCTGCGGCTGCAGGACGGACGGACCAAACGGCTCACCACGGTCCCGTTTCGCTACGAGGGGATCGCCAAGGAATTCCTGACCGCCCCGAAGGACTCCTTCTTCATCGCCAACCAGGCCTATATCGCCGCCCGCACCGGCTCCGCCGCCGTCGGGACTTTCCTCATCCAGACCGACGGGACCAGTCCGGTTACCGTCTCCCGGCGAATCTCGGCGGTCCTCGGG
>JBOGYN010000646.1:0-5473 GCA_050696855.1 Solirubrobacteraceae bacterium
GAGGCGAAGTTGCGCACCCAGAGCCCGGCCACGTTGCAGGAGAACTGCGCGCTCGAGACCGACTGCAGGATCGCTCCCAGTCCGACGAAGGCCGAAGCGCCGAGGGTCCCGAGGTCGCTCGAGCCGAGCACCTTGAAGGTCTGGCCCGCCGCCGGGTCGCGGGCCAGCGCGTCGATCGAGGCGGCCGCCCCGGTCAGAACCGAGGCCAGTTGGGGCGCGCGGCGGTAGACGGGGGTGGCGGCGGTGACCACCGCGTCCAGCCGCCGCGCCGCCAGCGGTAGGAGGGCCGCGCTGCGCTTCAGCTCCTGGGCGATGCTCGCCGTCTCGGCCAGCACCGGCTCGGCCCGCCGCAAGACCTGGGTGCTGACCGTCTCGGTGGCCGGCAGCTGATCGATCGCGCGCCCCAGCGAGGCCCGGGTCAGGGCCGCAAAGGTGGTCGCGCTCGAGCCCAGGAGCAAGTTGACCGTAGGGGCGACCGGGGCCAGCGCCCCGGTGGTCGCGGCCAGCCCGCTGAGGAAGGCCGGCAGGCGCGTCCCGGGCGCAGCCAGCAGCGTGAGGATGTTGTCCAGGGGGCCGAGCAGATCGCGCGTGGAGCCGATCGCGTCGTTGAGCTGGGCGCCCCGGCCGGCGACGGCGTCACCGAGGCCGGCCAGCGAGCCGCGCAGTCCGGTCCGGGTCCGGGGTCCGAACGTGGCCAGGGCCGAGTCGAGATCCACGAACGGCAGGTCGTGGCTGCGGCGCGGATTGGTGTCCAGCGTGAACGTCCCGCCGTCGGCGAGCCCCGAGCGTCGGCTGTGGCCCGGAATGATCTCCAGGTAGTTGCCGCCCAGGACCGAGGCGAGGCGCACCTGAGAGTGGGTGTCAGACGGCAGCGGCTGCAGGCCGTGCTGGAGCGAGAGGCCGAGGCGGGCGAAGGGATGCGGCCAAGCCTTGGTGGCGGGCTCGGGGGTGATGGTCAGCACCTGTCCGACGCGAGCGCCCCCGACGCGGACGTCGGCGTTCTTGATCAGCTGACCGGCGTTCTCGACGTCGACGTTGATGCTGTAGGTGGGGACGAAGGGCAGCCCGTTCTCGGCGATGTAACTCAGATAGACGGCGACCAGGACCACGAGGATCGTCACCGTCCCCACCAGAATTGGGTTGTCGAACAGGGCACCGGCGGCTTTGCGCGTCGATCTCATCGCAGCAGGTAGTTGACGAGACCCTGGAGCGACCGGGCTCCCTGCGTCGGGCTCCCGGGGGTGGCGGTGGCGGCCGCCGCGGTCCGGGCGGCAGCCGAGTTCGGGGGGGTGGCGGCCGAAGCGGCGGCCGCGCTGGGCGTGAAGTTGGGCTGCGTCCCGTAGTGCGCGCTGCACGCCGGCACCGGGGTGGTGGCGTAGTTGCCGCAGACCCCGTTGTCGGGCGAGAGCAGCAGGATCGAGAGCAGGTGCGAGGTCGAGTCATACCGGGCCAGCGACGCGCCGATGTAGTAGAAGACGCTGAGGAAGTTCTCGACGAAGCCGTGGCGCTGCAGGTTGGAGAACAGTCGCGCGGTGAGCAGGGTTCCCGAGCGCGAGCGGTCCGCGTACCTGCGCAGGGTGCGCAGCAGGGGCGCGGAATGCAGCAGGGCCGGGATCGTGTGCGAGACGGCGTCCCCGAGCTTGGCCAAGCCGGGCCGGGCGGCTGAGACAAACGGCTTGAGATCGGCTGTGACCCGGTTCAGGGCTGGGACTGCAGCGTGGATCTGGCGGACCAGCGGTGTCCCGTCCACGGCGACCGTGTCGAGTTGGTGCAGGGCCGGCCGGGCCACGGCGAGCATCGCCGGTAGGCGGTTGACGGCCTGGGCGAGGGCCGTCCGATGACCGGCGGTCAGCGCAGTCAGCGACGCCGTCCGGTCCAGGAAGTTCTGCACGGTCGGCGTGTGCCGCGCCGCCGAGGCGGCGATCGTGTTGCTGGCGTCGACGATCGTAGCCAGCTGGGCGCGCTGGCGGGACAGGATTCCGATCACCTGCCGGGCCGCCCCGAGCGTCGGGTTAGCCCGGCGCAGCACGTAGTTGAGATCCGGCCCGCGCGCCGAGGTGGCGATGCCGAGCTCGTTGACGAGCACGGTCAGCCGATCGCGGGTCGGGGCGTTGAAGATCCCGAACAAAGGGCGTCCTCATGGAAGGGCATGAAGGTGCTGTCAACGGTGGCCTCAATCCGGGCCTTGAAGCCCGGCGTGACGGTGACGCTCTGGATCGTCCCCGCCTGGGCGCCGGCCACCTTGACCAGCTGCCCGGCCACCAGTCCGCGGGCGTCGTCGAAGATCACGTCAAAGGTGGCGCTCGAGCTGCCGGCGGCCGCGGCGCCGTTGAGCAGCGCCGCCGCCCCGGCCAGAGCCGCGACGCCGAGCAGGATCGCCGCCAGCCGCCTCATTTCTGATCGTCCGCCGGGTTGCACAGGTTGCCGGTCGTGCCGAGGATGTCGGGCGACAACCAGGGGTTGCTGGCGTCGGCGGCCGGTGGTGAGCCCCCGCCGGGGCAGGGTGCGACCAGGCCGCCGCGTCCACCGTTGAACGGGCCGAGGCTGCTGCTCACGCCCCCGAGGAGACCCAGGAGTCCGCTCAGCGAGCCGCCCCCGCCTTGGAGCGTGAGCTCTGACTTGAGGTAATGGCCGTTGGCGTCGTAGGCGCCGCTGGTCGCGCCGCCGACGCCGTTGAAGAAGCCGGCCACCGCGTCGGGAACATACGGCCGCAGACCGGCCAGGATCGGCGTGATCGGGGGCAGCGCCGCAGTCAGCGAGTGCACCGCCGGGGTGGCCACGCGCTCGACGGCGGGGAAGGCGTCGAGCGCTTTCTTGGCCCCAGGGACGAGGGCTTGGAGACCGGCGATCGTCGGCACGGCATTGTGGACGGCGGGCCGCACCCGGCGCAGCAGCGTGGCCAGCAGCGGCGCGTTGGGGCGTAGGTCACGAAGGGTCGGGTCAAGCACCTTGAGCGCCCGGTTGGTGTGGCCGAGCACCATGGTCCCCTGGCGCAACACGGCCGGCGCACGCGAGATCGCATCCTGGAGCGCCGCGCGCTCGCCCGCGACTTCGCGCAGGACGGTGGCGGTGTTGGTCACGGCACCGCCGAGGTGGGCGTTGCGGGCACTGAGCGCGCCGGCGATCTGGGCCGTGGAGGTCAGCAGCCGCGCCAAGGCGAAGTGGTCGGCGACGACCTCCGAGGCCAGCGCCGTGGTCTGGCTGAGCGCCGGGTTGAAATACGGCAGGGCGCGGTTGAACTGCCGAGCGGCCGGGGGCGAAACCAGATACGCGCCGGATTTGAGGATCCGCTGCAGCTGGCCGCGGACCGCGGGCGTCAGCGAGTTGAGGATCACGTCGAGGTCGACGATTCCCCGGGTCTGCGTGACCGGGAGCGTGCCGCCACTGGAGATCGCCAGGCCCGGGCCCGGGGTCAGCCCCACGAACCGGTTGGCGACGCCGGTCAGGCTGAGCTGGCCGATCATGGCCAGGGTCCCCCGCCGCAGGGGCGTGATTCCGGTGTCAGCGACGTCGAGCTCGACGTTGGCCAGGCCGTTGTCGGCCAGCGAGACCGCGCCGACGGTGCCCACCCGATGCCCCGCGATCGTGACCAGATCGCCGCTGACCAGCTGCCCGGCGTCGTAGAACTGGGCGTGCAGGACATAGGTCGAGCCGCTGCTCATCAGCACCACGATCACCGCGACGGCCGCGATGGCCAGTGCCCCCAGGGCCGAGAGCCGGGTCAGCACAGCCCTACCCCACGATCGGTGCGCGGGCGTTTCCCCCCCAGAACAACTGCGTCCCGATCAGCCCGATCAGGTGCACCCCGAGAATGTTGGCCACCATCGACTGCGCGGTGGCCTTGCCCACGCCGACCGGCCCCCCGGTCACGTGGTAGCCGTAGTAGACGCAGACCAGCACGATGAATGTCGCCATGGCCAGGCATTTGATGCCCGCAAAGAGAAAGTCGGTGGGCGACTGGAACTGCCAGAAGAGCTGGAGATAGCCGCCCGGGGACTCCTGGCCGAGCTGGATCACGACCGCTGAATACGAGGCCAGAAAGCCGACCGCCACCGAGATCATGTACAGGAAGGGCAGCACCAGCCACGCCCCGAGCAGCCGGGTCGAACCGAGGTAGAGGACTGAGTCAAAGCCCATCACCTCGAGCGCATCGATCTCGTCCGCGATCCGCATCGAGCCGATCTCAGCCACGAAGCCGGTGCCGACCTTGGCGGCCATCATGTAGCCGAAGGCATAGGGGATGACCTCGCGCAGATCGCACAGGGCGGTGATCGCGCCGACGGCCGAGGTCGCCCCCACCGACTTGGCCGCGTAGGCCCCTTCGATCCCGCACTGCAGACCGAGGATGAAGACCAGCCCGAGCACGATGACGGCCGAGCCGGTGATGAGAATCCCCGCCTGACGGATCGTCTCGCCGATGAACTTCAGGACACGGCCGTTGTAGACGCGGAGCACGATCCCCCCGCAGAACCGGGACGCCTCGCCGAAGGAGATCAGCGCCTGGAGCGGCCGGGAGAATATCCCCACCCGCCCTTTCATCGCGGCGTGTTGAGGGCTGGATGGGTGGCGAGCAGGGTCTGGGTGAAGACATAGTCAAGAGCGCCGATGCCCAAGAACGCGATCACCACCGCCTGGTTGACGGCGCGCCCCACGCCCTCCGCCCCGCCCGAGGCGGTCAGGCCCTTGTAGCAGCAGACAATCGCGATCATCGCCCCGAACAGGGTCGACTTGACGAGCATCGCCTCGAACTCGGCCGTGCTCGCCTGCGCGAAGAAGGTGGAGAAGAACGGCCCCACCTGAGCGCCGTTGGAGAGCGTGACCAGGACCCCGCCGAGCGTCCCGAAGAGCAGCGCGTAGATCGTGAACAGCGGTGTCAGCAGCATCAGGGAGAGGAAGCGCGGCACGACCAGGCTCTTGATCGGGTCAACGCCGAGGACCATCAACGCGTCGAGCTCCTCTCGGATCTTGCGCGCCCCGAGGTCGGCCGTCATCGCCGTCCCCGCCACCCCGGCCATCACGATCGCGCACACCAGGGGGGCGAATTCCCGCATGACGATGATCACGAACAGACCGCCGAGTCGGTCGATCGCGCCGAGCAGGTTGAGGAAGTCGCCCACCTCGATCCCGGCCGGGCCGTAGGTGAAGGCCAGCGAGGCGAGGATCATCGGAAACCAGCCGAGCCGCAGCGCGAACAGGAACTGGTCCACCAGCTCGGGACCGTAATCGTATGGCGGCGTGAGCGCGGCGGCGATCGTCTTGCGGAACAGGAGCATCATCGCTCCGACCGTCTGGATGAAGCCACGAAGCGGCTCGTAGCCGACCTTCAGGACCGCGTCCAAACCCGTCCGCTCCTCCCGTCGTCTCTCCCGCCGGGACGGATCATATTCACATGCTTGAGCGATTCGCAACGAGGAAGTGCGGGCCGGAATCCCCCGCCGAATACCGATGCACCTCTCTCCGGTCCATACTATAC
>JBOGYN010000647.1:0-4305 GCA_050696855.1 Solirubrobacteraceae bacterium
CGGTCACGTGGAAGCGGCCCACGGCGCGCTGGGCCCCGGCCTGGGCGGGATCGGCGCCACTCACATAGCCGCCGCGTTGACCAAGCCCATGTCCAAGGCCTCCTGGGCGTCGTACTGGCGGCAGAGAAACCAGATCTCCTTGGCCTTCTTGGGCCCAACCAGGCGAGACAGCACGCTGGCTCCAAAGCCGCCGTCGAACGAGCCCACCTTGGGTCCGGTTTGGCCGAAGCGGGCGTTGTCGGCGGCGATGGTGAGATCGCAGATGACGTGCAGGACATGACCTCCGCCCACCGCATAGCCGGCGACCATCGCCACCACCGGCTTGGGGAGCCGCCGGATCTGGACGTGCAGGTCGGTCACGTGGAAGCGGCCCACGGCGCGCTGGGCCCCGGCCTGGGCCGGATCGGCCCCACTCACATAGCCGCCCCGCTGGCCGCGCACCCGCTGATCGCCCCCCGAGCAGAAAGCGGCCGTACCCTCGCCGGTGAGGATGATCACGCCCACCAGCTCGTCTTCGCGCGCCCGCTCAAAGGCGTCGATCAGCTCCACCACCGTCTCGGGACGAAAGGCGTTGCGGACCTCGGGGCGGTTGATGGTGATTTTGGCGATGCCGGCGTCGTCGCCCTGGGCGAGTTCGTAGCGGATATCGGTGTAGTCGGCCGCCGCCTGCCAGGTGGTGCTCACAGGGCAGGACTCTACGCAAGCCGCGCGGCGATGCGCTCGGAGCACGAAAGCCGCGACACTGGCCGGCCATGGAGGCATGGCTGGCACGAGCAGCGCGGATGTACGGCGGCCGCGTTGCGCTGAGCACGCGCGATGGTGCCCGGCACACCTACGCTGAGCTCTACGCCCGCGCTCGCGCGGTGGCGGGTGGCTTGCGCGACCGGGGCATCGGCGCCGGGGACCGGGTGGCCCTGGCCATGCCCAGCGAGGAGCTGGTCGTCGCCCTGCACGGCTGCCTGCTGATCAGCGCCGCGGCGCTTCCCGTGGACCTTCGTCTGACCGCCGACGAGCAGACCGCGCGCACGGCCACGGCGGCACTCGTGCTGGATCGGCTTGTGGACGGCGAGCCGGTCGACCCGGCGCCGGCGCCGGCCGTGCAGACCGCGACGGTCATGTTCACCTCCGGGACCACGGCCGGCCCCAAGGAGGTGGCGCTGAGTCACGATAACTGGCTCTGGAACGCCCTCGGCTCCTCGCTGGCCCTGGGTCTTGACCGCGACGAACGCTGGTTGTGTCCGATGCCGCTGGCCCACGTCGGTGGGCTGTCGATCCAAATCCGCAGTGCGATCTACGGGACCGAGGTGCTGCTCCACGAGCGCTTTGATACGGCGGCGGCGCTGGCCGTGCTGATGGACCGGGGCGAACGGGTGACGCTCGTCTCGTTGGTCCCGACGATGCTGGTCCGCCTGCTCGAGGCAGGCCTGCGTGAACCGCCGACGCTGCGCTGGGCGCTGCTCGGGGGAGGCCCGATCGCCCCCGCGCTGCTCCAGCGCGCCCAAGCGGCCGGCGTGCCCGTTGCCCCTTCCTACGGAATGACCGAAGCCTGCTCGCAGATCGCCACCTCCGGCTGGCCGCTGCTCGGCACCGAACTGACGCTCGGGCCCGACGGCGAGGTGCTGGTCCGAGGGCGCACCGTGGCCGCCGGTGCGCTCGCGCCGGACGGCTGGCTGCACACCGGAGATCGGGGCGCGTTTGACGCCGACGGCCGACTGCTGATCGAGGGCCGGCTCGCGGACACGATCATCACCGGCGGCGAGAACGTCTCGCCGGTCGAGGTCGAAGCCGTGCTGCTCGAGCATCCCGAGATCCGTGACGTCGCCGTCCTGGGACACCGCGATCCGGAGTGGGGGGAGGTGGTCGTGGCTCAGGTGGTGCTGCGCGACCCAGCGGCGGCGGTGCCCGAGGCTGCGCTGCGCGCGCACTGCGCGGCCCGGCTGGCGCCGTTCAAGGTGCCCAAGCGCTTTGAGCCCGTGGCGGCCGTGCCGCGGGGGGTGACCGGCAAGTTGCTCCGTCGCGAGCTGCGGTAGCGGCCGGTCTCGACAGGCGCGCCTGACGTCACATCGGACGATGTGACATCGATCAGCCATATGATCGTCTCGTGCCCGCGGAGCTCACGATCGAGCAGGTCGCCGCGCAGTCGGGGATGTCGGTCCGGAACATTCGCGCCCATCAGGCGCGGGGGCTGCTCGCCCCGCCCGAGGTGCGCCTGCGGGTCGGTTACTACGGCCCCGAGCACGTCATCCGTCTGCGCCTGATCCGCGATCTCCAGGACCAGGGCTTCAACCTGGCCGGGATCAAGCGCCTGCTAGACGACCACCAGGGAACCGCCGAACGGCTGGCGCGCTTTCGCCGGGGTTGAGATCGAGCAGAGCTTCGACCGCGGGCCGTCGCTCGGCATCCGACCGGTGCCCGGCGCGGGTTCAGCGATAGGCTGATCCGCGTGACGCCGCCCGATCCAGACGAGCAGCGCGCAGCCAGCCGGAGGATGTGGCAGCAGGCCGCGGCCGGCTGGGGCAAGCGGGCCGACCGGGTCCGTGATTGGGGGATGCCGGTCTCGGTGACGATGGTCGATGCGCTCGCCTTGCAGCCCGGGCAGCGGGTGCTCGAGCTCGCCGCCGGCCCCGGGGACACGGGCTTCATGGCCGCCGAGCTCGTCTTGCCCGGGGGCACCCTGATCTCGAGTGACGGCGCCGAGGCGATGGTCGCGCTGGCCCGCGAGCGCGCCGCAGCGGCGGGAGTCACAAACGTGGAGTTCCGCTCGCTTGAATTGGAGTGGATTGATCTCGAAGCGGCCAGCGTGGACGCCGTCCTGTGCCGCTGGGGGATCATGCTGATCCTCGATCCGGAGGCCGCCGCCCGCGAGATTCGGCGCGTGCTGCGTCCATCAGGACGCGCCGCGTTCGCGGTCTGGGACCGCGCCGAGCGCAACCCGTGGGCCACGATCCCCGGCCGCGCGATGGTGCAGCTCGGCCATTCCGAGCCGCCCGACCCGAGCGCGCCCGGGATGTTCACGCTCGGCGACGACGGCGCGCTGGCGGCGCTGCTGGAGTCAGCCGGCTTCACCGGGGTGACCATCCGGCCGGTGGCCGTGGAGCGCCGCTACGACGAGCTTGATCGCTACATCGAGGAGACGGTCGACATGTCTCCGACCTTCAGCACCACGTTCGAGCAGCTGTCGGCGGAGGACCAGGACGAGGTGCGGGCGCGGGTCACGGCCGGCGCACAGCCGTTCGTGTCCGCCGGCGGCTCGGTGACCCTGCACGGGAGCTCGCTGGTCGCGGTCGCGACCGCCTGAAACCGATCTTGCAGTCTGGGTGGGCGGTTGCAGGAGTTTTCGCATACGCCGCCACGGTGGAGACTGTCGCGCCATGCGCTCCAGAATCCTGCTCTTCACCCTCACCGCCGCGCTGCTCGCCCCGGCGACCGCTTCGGCCAACTTCGCCCACGTCGTCGCCAGCGGCGAGACGCTCTCCTCGGTGGCCGCCGCCGACGGCCTGTCGGTCGATCAGCTCGCGACCGCCAATGGGCTCGCCAGCGACAGCCAGCTGACTGCCGGTGCCACGCTTCAGATCCCGCCCCAGGGGGCCGCGGGCGACAACCCGACCGCGACCACGGGGCCGGCCACGACCGCCAGCGTGGCGAGCGCGCCGGCCGGCGGCGACTATCTCGTCCAGCCCGGCGACACCCTGTCGGCGATCGCCGCCGCCCACGGTCTCTCGGTGGCCTCGCTGACGGCCGCCAACGGCCTGGACCCGGCGGCCTTCCTGATCTCCGGGACGACGCTCAGCATCTCGGGCTCGGTGGTCACCGCGACCCCGGTAGCCGACGTCACGACCGCCTCGGGCTCTCCTTCCACCGCCGGCGCACAACCCACCGCCGAGACGGTCAGCCCCTCCACGGTCGGCTCGATCGCGGCCGCCAACGGCGTCTCGCCCTCGCTGGCGGAGGCGATCGGTTATCAGGAGAGCGGCTTCAACAACGCTCTGGTCTCGGCCACCGGGGCGACCGGAGTGATGCAGATCGAGCCGGGGACGTGGAACTACATCGGGCACAACCTGAGCACCCCGCCGCCGCTCTCGCCCGCGTCGGCCCAGGACAACATCCGCGGCGGCGTCCTGCTCCTGCACTCGCTGTTGGGCCAGACCGTGGGGGACCCGGCACTGGCCGCGGCCGGCTACTACCAGGGCCTGGCCTCGGTCAAGGCCAACGGCATGTACTCCGACACCCAGCGCTACGTCGGCAACGTGCTGGCGCTGCGCCAGCAGTTCGGCGGACCGTAGGGCGGCCGCGGGCCGGGGCGTT
>JBOGYN010000648.1:0-2445 GCA_050696855.1 Solirubrobacteraceae bacterium
GATCGCAACAGCAAGCCGTTTGACTGCTTCCGCGCCTGGCTGCGCACCGACCGCCTCCGGATCGACATCGATGTCGTCGGCCGGGACCTGCTCATCTCCCCACCGCACAACGGTCGGGTTGCCGGACGCACCCCGGCGTAGCTCGCGATTCCCGGCCAGCCACGCCGCGGGATCACCTGGTGGTTGGGGAACAGGGGCGGCGGACGCGGCGTAATCAATCAGGAGAGAAACCTGACCAGAGGAGATCGGCATGCGAACGATCAGCGCAGTGCTAGCCGCGGCCGTCGCAACGGCTGGTTTCGCGGGCTGCGGCAGCGGCGGGTCACCACGCCCGGACAGCGGGAGCTACCCCGCGAACCTGCCCACCAGCTACCTCGCTGCTTGCGAACGGCAAGCAGACGCCGCGACGTGTGGGTGCGTGCGCACCTACATCAACCGGAGGGTGTCGATGAGTACGTTCACGGCAGGCGAAGGCTTGCTCGAGAGGCGCGGCATCTTCCCACGGTTTTGGCTCGACGCGGGACACGCTTGCAGCCGCAAGTGAGATGAGACTAACGGCCGTCCCGAGATTCCCGTCGAATCGGTCTAGTCGGATAACACGAGCGCGCGCTTAGCTGCGCGTCGCGGTCGGTCTTGTCTCGGCGGACTCGGCGGCTGCTTGGGCCCATGGTTCGGAGCCTTGGCGACAGGCGCACCACGCTCTCGCCGTGGTCAAGCAGAAATCGCTCAAGCCCCCCGGCGACGTGCCGGACGTCCTCGATCACCCAGACCCGCTCTGTGTCGAGCTTGTGGCCCCACTGCAGCAGCTGCCTGAACCCCTCACGCCGCGCCGGCACCGTGCGCTGAGCGAGCTCGCTGCCGAGCTGGTCAGTCGCGACCCCGGTGTGGGTCTGCTTGTGCGGATCAACTCCGATCGTCACCATCTCTAACCGTCCCCTCAATCGAATGGACCGATGAAGCGGACTTCCCGGCGGACGGTTTTCAGTTGGGGCGATGCCACGCTTCTTATCTGTGCTGCCTGGTCATCGCAAGCCGATCGTTTGAGCTCGGCGGCCCGTGGGCGGGATGGGTGACGTGGGTCGGGTGCGCGCGGGCGCTCAGCCTTATCTCGGTGCTCGGTCCGGGATGGCTTCGGGCCGGCGACATGATGGGTGGTGGGGTGATCCCGCGTGGGTATGCGGTGCGGCCGCTCGGTCTATAAGGGCCGTCCACGATCGGGTCGTGGCGGCAGGAGCGGGCGTGGAGCTGGCCGCGGTGCATGTGGGTGACAGAGAGCGTGACGCGCACCGACCGCGGGTCAGATCGGGGCGATCGCCTGGTCGCCGAGTTCGCGCAGCAGGTGATAGCTGCGCTTGAGGATCTTGCGCGCGACCGACAGCCGTGCGCGGTTTGAGCCCAGGCGCTCGGCGGCCTGTGAGTAATAGTCAGAGTCAGGCTGCATTTGCGGGCGGCGCACGTCGATGCTTCAAACAGTGCCCACCGCAACGCGGGCGGCCCTTGGCGCGACAGATGTCCGGGGGCGCGGCGCTGGTCGGACTGGTGCACGGTGATGTCCAGGCCAGCGAACCGGACCGCGTCACTGGATGACGAGAACCGGCGGGCGTCGCCGAGCTCGGCGAGGATCGTTACGGCGGTCAGCTCCCCGACGCCGAACTGGCCCAGCAGCGCCGTGCAGCCCGGCTGGTGGCGCGCGAACGCACGCAGGCGCTGGTCCATCGGCGCGAGCTGGATGTCCAGCGCGTCGATCACTGCCAGCGCGACGTTGATCTGCTCACGGGCCGCGGCCGACAGGGGTTGAGCGGTCAGCCACTGGCGACCGGCAAGGGTCAACAGGTCGCCGTGCTGGGGGCAGCCGTGGTGATAGAGGACCGACTGGATGCGCTGCTGCCATTCGCCGCGCTGATGCGAGAGCGTGTGTCGCAACCGGACGTGCGCGCGGAGAACGAGCAGATGCGCCGGCGGGATCCAGGACTCCGGCAGCCGCCCGATCATCATCAACTCGCGGATGTGACGGGCGTCGGCGCGATCACTCTTGGCGCGCTTCTTGTTGCCGCGCCGGGCGGCGGTTTCCGCCGGCTCGGCGAGGTGCACGACCGCGCCGGCCGCTGCGAGCTCATCGGCGACAAATCGCCACCCGGTCGTCGCCTCCAGCGCGACCTCGAGCTCCTGACCACGGAACTTCTCACAGAACTGCCGGACGCCCGCGCGATGCGCCGGGGTGATCCGCGACCGGGTGATCTCACCAGTCTCGGTGTCCAGCCACTCCGCAGTGATCTGCGCTCGATGCTGATCAAGACCCATCACGATCGTCATGCAACGGCCTCCTCGCTCGCCAGGCTCACACGGTCCACACCGCGCGCGGACACCAGCAGACCTACCGCCGAACCCGGACGGCCCCGCTGCACATGCCATCTATCAAGTCACGCCGAAGGTCCTCGGACGGCG
>JBOGYN010000649.1:0-2189 GCA_050696855.1 Solirubrobacteraceae bacterium
CTCGACCTGGCGCATACGCTACGCGAGGAGGCCTACGAGCTCAGTGCGCGCGCTTCTACCGCTACGGTGCGAACCAACGCCATCGGCAGCTGTCTGCTGTTGCGCTCGGAGGACGATCCATGCGACGCGCTGGCGAGCGTCCCGGGAACCGGGGCACTGCTGCAGCCGGGAAACAAGCGCGGCGAGGCGCTGCTGGAGCCGTTTGACCTGCTGCTGCCGCTCCGGCCGCACTTTGACCTGGCGACGAACGGTCGGCAGCTTGTTGACGGGCTGGCGGCGGCGGGCGTGTACGGGGTGCTCATCGAGGCAATGCCTCGCCGCTTCCAGGTTTTCGCCGACACCAGCAAGCAGATGGCGCTCGTACCGCAGGGCTTTGTGGAGCTCGTGGACTTGGCCAGCGGCGGCCGGCCTCGCGACGGTCAGCTAACCGTACTGGTGCCCGTGTCGTCGGGCTCAGCGACCAGTAAGGCGGTGCGCGCATCGGGCGGTCACGAGGCCGACGAGGTGCTGCTCGGTTGTACCTGGCAACGGTGGAGCTACCGGCCTGATCTCCAGCAGCTCCCGCTTGTCGAGGACCAGCCCAAGCATACGTTGTCCGCTCCTCTCACGACCGGCGCTGGTGGGGCTGAGCCGACCGGGGGTCCCACCTACTACATTGCCGGCGACGCACATTTCAGCACGGTGGTGATGCCTGATCTGGACGTCCTCGCCGGCGAGCTGAGCGACCTCAAGCGGACCCTCCGTGGCTCGGGACTTACAGACGAGCTGGCCCTCGTGGAGGAGGCCCAGCTGGCGGCCGGCAGAAATGATAAGGCGGCGCTGAGGCGGTGGGTGGCCGGCGCGCGGCCGTACCTAGCGCAGGCCGCCACGGACCTTGGGTTGTCGGCACTGCAGCGGCTGTTGGGCGTTTAGGGGAGACCGCCAATCATGGTCCGGCCTCGGATCGCGGCGCGACCCCCGCCTCTGTTGAAACGGAGTTCGCGCCGGGTTTCACCGACGCGGAGCGCTTCATAGGTAGCTCGATCGACTGGTCGCTAATGCCATCGCGCCAGGCGCAGGTCCGCTCCTGGAGCCGTTTGCTGATCTCGGCTCGGCGACCGTCAAGGTACTCGGACAGCAGCGAAGCGCTGACTAGGCGGTGACGGTTCCGACTGTGCGTCGCGCGCCGCCGGATGGCAGTGCGCATTGCCTAAACAAGAGCAACTTCGGTGCCAGCCTTGGGCGCCGGGTGACCTACCTCGCCGGCGGGCGCCGATGCTGCCTTGTCGCATCGCCTCGGCTACAAGCCTGTGGCGTAACACGCGCAAGTCCGTCGTCAACTTGCACCCCCGTTCGGGGCGCCCATTCTGGCCTCCACCGCTCATGACACCTGCGTCGCACGCCGACTCTGCTGTTCGGCGGTAGGGTCTCACACCCAATGAGGCTGATGATCAATCCAAGCGAACTCCGACTCACCCGCTGCTTTACCGTGCAACCGAGAGGCATCGATCTAATCGGCGAGGGGACCGCTTGAGCCTCTGGGCAACTGCTTCCGCCGCGGTCGATCGTCACCGCCCGACGCGCCCACCAAGCCCGCTGCGGGAGGGTGCTTCCGGCGGTGGGGACCCCGCCAGCGCCGCGACCGACGCCGCCGCGCAGCTCATCCGCTACATCCCATCGGAGCTTGTCGCCGCATACGCGACGGTGGTCGGCGTCCTGCCACTGACCGGTAACAGTGCGGTGTGTCACAGCGACTTCGGGCCGCGCTGGATCGCCTTCGGTGTGTTCGTCGTGCTGACGCCGATCACCCTGCAGGTCCTGTACGTGGTCAAGCGCCGCAAGGCCGCTAGCGTGGGCCCGCGCATCCCTTGGTTTGACCATACTGCGGCGGCCGTGGCGTTCCTGGCCTGGGCGCTCGTGCTCCCCCTGTCGCCGGTCGACACGTGGTGCGACTGGCAGCCCAAGTACGGTGTCGCGATTGCCGCAGTCGTCCTGTTGCTCCTTGGCCTGACCACGCAGCTGGCTCGTCCAGAACGGTAAGGACCTTCGAGCTACGTCGTCCATCGGTTACCAACGCTCACATAATAACCGAGGTTCGTGGTAACGTCGCGGCCAAATGGCGTCTTCCCCTTACCAGGCGGCTACCTCATTGGACCCGACCGAGCAAGCGATCGTCGATCTGGTACGCATCGGTCTACGCGGTGATACCG
>JBOGYN010000650.1:0-1984 GCA_050696855.1 Solirubrobacteraceae bacterium
GCGGCACTCTACTCGGCGTATCCGATCGTCGGCCGCGGCGATCAACGGGCCCGACCCGGGCGAGCCAGATGTCGCCATTGCGCTCGGGCGAGACCCGGCGGGCGACGAACTAAAGCGATCGTGGATGTCAGTGAGCGTGGCGTCGCCATCCGGACTCGCGCTTGGCAGCGGCAGCCGCTCTACGCGCATGATGCAAAGACCCCAAAATGGGTAGGTAGAAGGCGTGGGGCTTATCGCTTACCTGATCATCCTTTTCGTGATGGGCCTGTTCGTGGGGGCGCTGGCGCGGCTCCTGCTTCCTGGTCGCGACCCGATGGGGCTGGGCATGACTGCAGTCATCGGTGTGTGTGGCAGCTTTGCCGCCGGGCTGTTCTCGTGGTACGTGCTGCATCGCCACGGTGGCGGCTTGGTCCTCTCACTTGTGTTCTCGATGCTTCTGGTTTGGCTCTTCCGCCGCTCTCGAGGCGGAGGCTCGGTCGGTCGCGGCCGACGCACCCGGTAAGCCGCCGTACGAGGAGCCGGCATGAGGCCCGCGCTGGCGGGACGAGGCTTCGTCGCCTGGAGAGCAAACGCCGGGACGTCGCCATTGCGATCGCGCGCCGCGTGGCGGCGAGGCGACCAAAGGAATCGTCCGACGCCGCGTCCCTGTAACCGATCGACTGGCACCGGTTCAAATCCGGACGCCGCGATATGCGAGTCCTCGTGTCACGCGGGATTCGGCGTCTCTGGAGAAGCGCGGGTTACCAACGTGGTACTTATCCCTCGTGTTCTGTCTGCGCAATGTCGGAGCATTCCCCGGGGACATGAGCGCCGGTGCCGGCTACACCCCAGATCCCCGACTCGTCGCAACGAGGGTGACGACGACCGGGGACTGGATGCTGAGCCTTTCGCCAACGCGCATGGAGAACGGGCGAGAACTAAGGTGGTACCCGCCCCAGCCTGTGGCGTTAGGGCTAATCGAGGCAAAGCGCTACCGAGATCGTGGCGTCAAGGAGCGAGAGATGCTCATGGCCGAATTGAGCCTCAGGGAGGACGGCCGCTGGGGTTGGCCACCCAAGGACGCGACTCGAGTGATCGACTGGGCCGCGAAATCTGCGCGTGATGTTGAGGACGTATGCCGTCGTTAACGTCGCACGCGCCGGTTTGTGACCGTTGCGTGTGCCGTTAAACCCACCGAGCAGCCCGGGCCGGGGCCTCAACCCGTCAGCGCCGACACCGACAAGCCGAGGCCGCCCTCCACCCGCAGGACCGCGCCGGTCATGTAGGCGGCGGCCGGTGAGAGCAGGAAGCTGATCACCCCGGCGAGCTCCTCGGGCGCACCGAAGCGCCGCAGTGGGATCGTGGCCTCGAGCGCGTCCTTCAACCGCGGAGGCATGGCCAGCACTTTGGAAGTTATCGCCTCGGTTTGACCAAGGCCAAGGAGCACGCGCTGACCGGGAAGCCGCTCTCCGGCCGCCAGGCCGCGGACATCGAGCTGATCAACGCGGCCGTGCCGTTCGAAGGACTCGAGGCCGAGGTGGCGAGGCAGGCTGAACAACTGGCGGACATCCCGAGCTCGCAGCTCGCGGCGATGAAGCTGATCGTCAATCACACCTACGAGAACATGGGTCTTCGCTCGACCCAGACGCTCGGACCGATCCTTGACGGCCTGATGCGAAACACCCCCGACGCCCACGCCTTCATCGACAGGGCAACCCGCGATGGCGTCAAGGCCGCCACCAACGACCGCGACGCTCTGTTCGGTGACTACAGCATGGCCAGTCCCGACCGCCGACCCGATCCCAGTCACGTGATCGACCCAGGCTAGTGGGCCACCACGGATAGGCGGAGGACTGACGGAATCAGGCCGTTACCTTCACCGGACCCGCCCCCACCTGAACGGCCTTTCAACGACTCGCCGCTGATGATGCAAGACGCGGGATTCCGAACGCGGTAGCGCAGGTCTGCTGGGGACCGATGCTCCGTGTGCTCCCCCGGGCCGACC
>JBOGYN010000651.1:0-1873 GCA_050696855.1 Solirubrobacteraceae bacterium
CGAGAACATCGCCCTGCCGATCGGCTGCGGGCAGACGATCTCCCAGCCGGTGGTGGTGGCGCGGATGCTCGATCTGCTCGAGCTCACGGGCGACGATCGGGTGCTCGACGTCGGCACCGGCTCGGGCTACCACGCGGCGGTGCTGGCCCGGCTGTGTCGCCACGTCTGGACGGTCGAGCGTCACGCCGAGCTCGCCTGGGCGGCCGCCAACACACTCGCCGACCTGGGCCTGGACAACGTGACCTGTCTGTGCGGCGACGGCCGGGTCGGAATCCCCGACGAGGCGCCGTTTGACGCCATCAACGTCGCGGCTGCCGCAGGCGCGGTGGTGCCGCCCGAGCTCGAGGCCCAGCTCGCGCCCGGGGGTCGCATGGTGGCGCCGGTCGGCTGGCCCGATCAGCACCTGACCCGAGTCCGCCGCAGCGCCGACGGTGTCCACCGCGAACGGCTGGACCCGGTCAGGTTCGTGCCGCTCGTGCACGGCGCGGAGCCGTGACGGCGAGCCGTTCCTGCATGACGCCCAACGCGACCGGGCTCTCATCGATCAGCACAAACCGCCGCCCCAGCTCCCGGCACACGGCGCCCAGTGTGCCCGACCCGGCGAACGGGTCCAGGCACCAGCTGCCCGGGCGGGCGGAGGCGGCGACCAGGCGCCGCAGCACGCCTTCGGGCTTCTGGGTCGGATAGCCGGTCTTCTCGGTTCCGTTGGTGGGGACGATGGTATGAAACCAGACGTCGGTCGGCCGCTTGCCCCGCGCCGCCTTCTCGGCGCCGACCAGCCCTGGCGCCATGTACGGCTCGCGGTCGACCGCCTCGGCGTCGAAGTGGTGGGCCCCGGGGGTGCGAACGTAGGCGAGGATCGTGTCGTGCTTGGCCGGCCAGCGTCGGCGCGGCTTGGCCCCGTAGTCGTAGGCCCAGATCAGCTCGTTGAGGAAGGCGTCACGGCCGAAGATCTCGTCCAGGAGAAGCTTGCAGTAGTGCGCCTCGCGGTAATCGATGTGGAAGTAGAGCGTTCCGTGCGGGGCGAGCAGCTCGCGGGCTCGAGTCAGCCGGGGCTCGAGGAAGCCCAGGTAATCGCCGAAGGTGTCGTCGTAGCTGAGTGACTGCAGCAGCTGCGTGCGATAGCGCCGGCCCCCGAACCCGAGCCGATCCGACCGCGGATCCTCGCTCGCGGCCAGCGTGCGCCGGACCTGGGCGCGACCGGTGTTGAACGGCGGATCGAGGTACACGAGGTCGAACTGGGCCTCGGGAAGACGGCCGAGGGCGATCGCGTTGTCCCCAGCCAGGAGCAGGTCATCGTCGAGCACCACGGGTTCGTCGACGGACTGGGATCGCATAAGCAGGCAACGTACCGTCATCGGCGGCTGTCAACTGCGCATAAAAGGCCAAGTGGCAAATCGTGAGAAGGTTCTGAGAACCGCTAGGATCCTGCTCGGTGGTCTCTGACCTCATTACCCGTCTGCGGCTATCGGCCCTTGCCCGCAAGATAACGCGCTACGCGATCGGATCCGTCCTCGCCTTGGTCACCAGCGTGGTCGTGTTCGCGATCCTCTACGTGCTACACGTGGGCACGACGGCGTGCTCAGTCGCCGCCTTCCTCGCCGGCGCCGTTCCCAATTGGATCCTGAACCGTCGCTGGGCGTGGAAGATTCGCGGGAAGGTCAACTTCTGGCGCGAGGTCGTCGCCTACGTCGTGATCTCGGTGCTGGTCCTGATCGCCTCCTCGGCCGCCACCGGCTGGACGTCCTCACAGGTGGTCCACGGAATCGCGCCTGGCCACGGGATCCGCGTGTTGCTCGTGACCGCCTCCTACGTTGCCGTCCAGGCCTTCTTCTTCGCCGCCAAGTTCCTGGTCTACGAGCACTGGGTGTTC
>JBOGYN010000652.1:0-2290 GCA_050696855.1 Solirubrobacteraceae bacterium
CAGGTTCGCCGTACTCGGACCAAGTTCGAGCGCGAGCTGCGTCAGCGTCGCAACCGCGTCGAGAAGACGGTCAAGCAGAACCGTCGTCGCGTCGAGCGCGACGTGCGCTCGGTTCGCAAGGACCTTGAGAAGCAGTCCGAGGGTCTGACCTCGCGGGCGCAGAAGCTCGTCGCCGACGCGACTGACCGCCTGCCGGTCTAGTCAAGTTTGCCCCGCCGGCGCCGAGGAGAGCGCCAGGCGGATGAGGTTCGCCGGCCTCATATCTTCGCCGGCGAATGAAGCACGTCTCCTCCCTCAACCGCCGGGGCGTCACGCAAGTGGCGCTCCGTCGGTCTTTAAGGGTTGCCGGCGTGAGGGCGAAGGCGCCGTCAGTGGGCGAGGATGTTCAGCACCCGTCCTCCGGGCTCGCGCACGAAGAAGCGGCGAACGCCCCAGACCTCGTCGGTCAGGGGGTGAACGATCTCGCAGCCCTCGGCCAGGGCGGCAGCGTGGGCGGCGTCGACGTCGTCGACCTCGATCGACACGTCGGGTATGACCGGCGCGCCCGCGTCCTCGCTGATCAGGCTGATCTGCGCGGCGGGATTGCCCGGTTGCGCCACGGTGACGATCCAGCCCTGGTCCATGACCACCTCCATTCCCAGCACGGCCGTGTAGAACTCGGCCGCCCCGGCAGGATCGGAGGTGCAGAAGTCGGGCACGATGCGGCGGATGCTCATCGCCTCAATATGAACGGCCGGGCGGCGGCAACCACCGGGCGGGCCAGCGGATAGCGTGGAGTGGTCGCCGCTCCCGTCCAGGAGGTCTCAGTCGTGCAGCTGTGCTTGATGATCGAAGGCCAGGAGGGGGTCACCTGGGCCGACTGGCTCGCCGTGGCCCAGGCCTGCGAGCGCCACGGGATCTCGACCCTGTTTCGCTCCGACCACTACATGAACCTCGACCTTCAGCATCCCGAGCGGGGATCGCTGGACGCCTGGGGCACCATCTGCGCGCTGGCCGCGGTCACCACCCAGCTGCGGCTGGGGACGATGGTCTCGCCGGCCACCTTCCGCCATCCCTCACAGCTGGCCAAGGTCGTGGTCACCGCCGATCACGTCTCAGACGGCCGGGTCGAGCTGGGTCTCGGAGCGGGCTGGCACGAGCGCGAGCACGAGGCCTACGGCTTCCCGTATCCGCCGACGCGCACCCGTATGGACGTGCTCGAGGAACAGCTCCAGATCGTGCTCGGCAGCTGGAGCGATGAGACGTTCTCCTTCGAGGGCGAGCACTACACGGTGCGCGACCTGCAGGCACAGCCCAAGCCGGTCCACCGACCGCGTCCGCCGCTCATCCTGGGCGGCAGCGCCGGCCCGCGCAGCGCCGCGCTGGCCGCGCGGTATGCCGACGAGTACAACACCCCGTTCCCGACCCTCGCCGCCATCGCCGAGGGCCGCGAGCGGATCGCGCGCGCCTGCGAGGCGGCGGGGCGCGAGATGCTGCCCTTCTCGATCATGACCGGAGTCCTGGTCGCCACCAGCGACGATGAGCTCCGCGAGCGAGCCGGACGCCTGGGCGAGAAGATGGGCGCCGATCCCGCCGGCCTGGTCAGCGATCCACCCCCGGGCTGGGTCGTGGGCACGGTGCCGGCCGCGGTCGAGCAGCTGCGGGCGCTACAAGACGCCGGCGTGGCCCGGGTCATGTGTCAGCAGCTCCTCCATGACGATCTCGAGCACGTGGCGCTGCTCGGCGAGGAGCTCGCGCCGCAGCTGACCTGACCGCCGGGCTCAGGGTGACCCGACGGGGAGCATCGGCGCGGCGGTGACGATGGCCATCGCGGCTGAGACCCGAGCCATTCCGGTGGCGCGAGAGCACTTAGTCGCCCGGCCCGTCACCGGCAACGGGGCGTAGACCGCGGACGAACTGGATGCCCCCGTGTACACGATGCACGGATGCTCTGTGCACGCGCCCGCGCCTACGAAACAAGTGCCCGAACCGGGGACGACGGCCTGTGGCGCGGTGACGATGCGCCGGTGGGAACTTGTGCGCGTTGCCAACTCGGCGATCGCCTTGCGGAGTGCCGGGGCCAGCGCGGGCATCGGCTTGAACTGGGTTCTCGTCACCGCAGGCGCGGCGCGGATCGTCGCGCGGACGCTCCCGCCCCACGCCGCGGAAGTGACACCGGCGACGACGATCAGAACAACCGCAGCGACAATGAGCCTGCGCACGGGAGATGAGTATCCGCCCGGGGGTCGCTGACCGCAAGCGCCAACCGTGCTCTGGGGCCCGAACGGACCTGCTTGAATGAATCGTATGC
>JBOGYN010000653.1:0-5361 GCA_050696855.1 Solirubrobacteraceae bacterium
GTTCAGGTGATCGACGGCGACCAGCGGCTCTGGCTGGCCGTCTCACCACACCTGACGCTCCTGGTCCTGGACTACCGCGGCGCTCCGTACCTGCGGTTCTCACACGCGGGTATCCAGGTTAATCACAACTCCGCGATGTACTACCTCAACCAGACACCGGTCGCCGAGACACCGCCCACCGATCTCAATGCGTCCATGGCGCCCAACTGGCAGTCGGTCAGCGACGGACACGACAGCAGTTGGCATGACGGCCGGTTGCATGCTCTGGCCACCGTGGCCCTCGCGCCGGGAACCTCGTATGTCGGCCGATGGAGCATCCCGGTCGTGGTCAGCGGGCATCCGAGCCTGATCACGGGAGCCCTGCTGCACGCGCCCCCGCCTTCGATCGTCTGGTTCTGGCCGATCTTCGTGCTCATCCTCTGCTTCCTCGCGGCACGGCGGGTTCACCGCCCCGAGCTCGAAACCCGGCTTGCCCGGACTTTGGCCGGCGTGGCCATCGTGGGGGTCGCGGTGGCGGGGGTTGGGCGCGAGCTTTACGGCCGTCCCAGCGTCTCGGTCGCTCAAGGCCTGACGCTCGCCACGATCGCCGTCTTCGTTCTCTGGGGAGCGCGCAGGACAGTGCTGGGGCGCTTGGGATGGTTCGCGCTGTTCGCCATCAGCGTCCTTGCCATCTGGGAGGGCGTCCAGCTCACCCCCACGCTGCTCAACGGATTCGTGCTCGCAGCCGTGCCACCGTTCGTGGCCAGGGCCGCTGCCGTTCTCTGCCTGGGCAGCGGCATCAGCCTCTGCCTGCTCGCGATCCGCCTTGCGGCTCCGACCACGCTCAAGTCCGGTGACCGGACCGATGCGTCCGACGACGCCTCTCCCAACGACCGTCCCAGCCCTCGCACGCCTGACCGCGGCCAGGATTTCTCTTGACGCGCCGTCGCCTTGGCTGGACACCGTGGGTAGCGGCGCTCGTGGTCATGGCGTCCCTCGCCGCGCCGGCACCCGCCGAGGCGCATCTGCGGTCAGGGACGATCGCTGTCGACTACGCCGCCACTATCGCGCACGCAAGCGCTCCTGCCTACTCGGCCCGCATCTATCAGAGCGACCACGGGCTGCAACTCACGCTCCACCCCGGGCACACCATCACCCTGATCGGTTACGTGGGCGAGCCGGTGTTTCGCCTCGATGCATCCGGACTCTGGATCAACGCGGCGTCCCCCACCGCCGCGGTTACCGGCCTTTTGAAAAAGGCGAAGCGTATTGCCTCCACGGCACCGCACTGGCGCCTACGTCGAGGCCAATACGCCGCGTCCTGGCACGACGCACGAGCTCAAGGCTTACCCCCAGGAATCGATCGCGGAGACTGGCGTGTCCCGCTGGTCGCTGACGGGCGTCCGATGATGCTCACAGGAAGC
Source organism: Solirubrobacteraceae bacterium (assembly GCA_050696855.1). Taxonomy (GTDB): domain Bacteria; phylum Actinomycetota; class Thermoleophilia; order Solirubrobacterales; family Solirubrobacteraceae; genus Palsa-465. The sequence goes on from JBOGYN010000653.1 coordinate 1,404, forward strand.
CTGCGTCGCTTTCCCGCCCCGTCGCTCGTGCTGTGGATCGCCCTGCTGGCCAGCGCGACAGCGGTGGGCTGGGCAACAGCAGTCGCGGGCGATGCCGCCAACATCGAACGAGCAGCGGGCTGGTTGGCGTTCGAAGCCGCCGCCGCGGCAACCACGGTCGCCCTGGTCTTCGCCCTGGACTCCTACGCATCGCCGGGAACCTGGATCGCCGCCGGTGACGAAATCGCCATCATCGCGGTCGGAATCGGACTCCTGGTCAAAGGGCCACCAAATCTCCGGCTCGCGGGGGTGATCGGGCTGGGGCTGATGGCTCTTGCCGTCGGCCTCGTCCACGGCTCGGTCTTCTTCCATCCGATCGTCCTTGCCCCCCTTCCGTCGACGGTCACCCGGGCGCTCACGCTCGCCGGGATCGCAGCGGGAATCGATGCGGCTGCCCTCGGCTGTTTCGCCTATCTGCGGGACGGTCCGTCGCTTCACCCCTAAGCGACTGACAAAGCGGGCGACGTGCTTACGACTGGCGCCTTGTCTCCGACAGGGCGCCGTCGGTGCTGAGACCGGAAGCGACCACGAGGGGCGCCAACGGCCACGTCGGCGGCTCGGCGCGGGCGCTGCTCACGACGAGCTGAGGTCGAGCTGCCTGCCATGCATATGCACGGGCGGGGACTTGCCTTCGCGCAGCGCCCCGGGGGCCGAGGCACCGGTCCCGGGATATCCCTCGATCAAGTCTTCTTTGATCTGTTGAAGACATGAGACTCCTTTTCGCTCACGCCTACACAGAAGGTCGGACACTCCCCTCTTGCACGAGCGTGGCCAGCTGCAGGCGGTTGGCCACTCCGAGCTTGCTGTAGGCGTGGGCGAGGTGGGCTTTGACGGTCCCGTGGGACATCAATAGCCGGGCGGCGATCGCGGCGTTGGTAAGCCCTTCGGCGGCTGCCTCGGCGACGCTCCGCTCGGTCGGCGTGAGGCTCGCCAAGCCGGTCGCGGAGCTGACGTGTTGCCCGCGGCCGCGGCGGGCGTAGTCGAACGCGGCGTCGAGCGTCAAGCTGAGGCCGTCCTCTGACGCGGCCGTCCACCGCTCGCTGCCAGCCAGTTCCTCGCCGCGCGCGCGAAATTCGGCGAAATGTGCCTTGCGGGCGGGGAGCCGGCGCAGTTCAAGTTCCTCGCGTGCGCGCTGCGCCGCGCCAAGTAGTCGTGCGCCGGGAGCGGCGCGGCCGCCGGCGATCTGCAGCTCGGCGAGCGCTTCGAGTGTGTCAATCGCGTCGGGGCGCAGTTGGTGCTCGATCTGAAGGGCGAGCGCCTCGTGCAACCGATTCCCTGCCTCGATCAGCTTGCCGGCGTGCAGGGCAGCGGCGCCGTCCGCCCAGTTGGCGATCGCGAGCAGGCGCGGATTGCCGGCGTGCTGGCCTGTCGAGCGCAGCGCGGCGGCGTGACGCCCGAGCGCGCCCGCGCCCCCCTCTGCGAGCTCGACGCGCGCCAGAAGCTCGTGTGAGTCGGCCGCGCCGGCGAAGTGGGAGTCGCTGAATCGCTCTAACGCTCGGGCGCGCGCCGACGCCAGCTCGTCGAGCGCGAGCTCGGCGAGCCCGACCACGCTCTCGACCGTAGCAACGGCGACCCCGAGCCCGGCGCGCTGGGCCTGCTCGATTGCGGCGACCCCGACCGCGCGGGCTGGTCCCGCGTCGCCGATCAGCACCATCGCGTGGAGCTTGTGAGACAGCGCTATGAAGTGCCCGAGCGTGGGTCGGTCGTCCTCGAGCTCGAGCCCGCGTTCGCTGTGAACGAGCGCCGAGCGCGGGTCCCCCTGCGCGAGGTCGGCCCAGGCGAGCGCGATCTCGAGCCAGACCGCCAACCACGATGGCCGTTGTCCCTGCGTGAGCGAGGCGAACTCGTCGCAGGCGCCGCGAACGGCGTCGAAGCGGTCGCGGAGTGCCTCGGTCATCGCCAGCTGCGCCACTGCGAGCGCGAGGTCCTGCCGATCGCCAGCGCCGCGCAGCAGCTCGACCGCGCGCCGCCCGAGTTGCGCGCTCTCATTCGGGTCAAGCGGGCGCTTGGCTACCGAGGCGAGCATCAGTCCGACCCCGATCGCTCCGTCGTCCGCCGAGGCGTGGGCGAGGGGCATCGCTTCCTCAGCGTATGCGCGTGTGCGCGGGTAGTCCGCATCGAACACAGCTAGCAGCGCAGCGGTGAACAGAACGTGCGCACGGGCCACCGGATCGGCGTCGGGAGCAGCCTCGAGCGCGCGCGCACACAGCGCGCGTGCGTCGCCGTGGTTGCCAGCGACGAGCAACCAGTGCCGCAGGTCGGCCGCCATCTCGAGCGCGAGAATCGGTTCGTCGAGCACCGCGAACTCGAACGCGTCGTGCAAGCTGCGAGCCTCGAGCTCGAGTCGTCGGCGCCCGGCGTCATCCTCGAGCAGCCGATCGGCACTCACCGCCAGCGTCCGGAAATGCTTCAGATGGGCGCTCCTGACCCGATTCTCCTCGCCGGCCGCTCGCAGACGCTCGAGCGCGTAACTGCGCACGCTCTCCAGCAGTCGGTAGCGACGCGTGTCGCCATCATCGACGGTTATAAGCAGCCCCGCGTCGACGAGGCTGGTGAGGGCGTCTAGCAACAAGTCATCTGTTGTCCAGATGGCCTCGATCGCGTCAAGCGGCCATTCGTAGCTTGCACCAAGAGCGCGGAGCAGCACCCGCGCGTTTTCATCCATCAGCTGATAGCTCCACTCGAGCGATGCCTTCAGCGTCTGATGGCGTCCGAGTGTGCTCGCCGACCCGGCTGAAAGGAGTCGAAAGCGGTCGGCTAGGCCGTCGAGGATCTGGCGCGGCGACATTATTCGCACGCGCGCAGCGGCCAGTTCGATCGCGAGCGGGAGCCCGTCGAGGCGGCGGCAGATCTCGGCCACCGCGGGCGCCGACAGAGGGGTGAGCGAGAACGACGGCAAGCTGCGCTGCGCGCGCTGTACGAATAGCCGCCCGGCCTCGGAGCCGAGCGTTGCCGCGAGCGCGTCGGCAGCGTCCGCCGCCGGTACGGACAGGGGCGGCACCCCACAGACGGTCTCGCCGGCCAGGTCGAGCGGCCGGCGGCTCGTGGCGAGCACGCGCAGCCCTGCGCAGCGGCGTAGCAACAGCTCGCTCGCGGGCGCCGCGACCGCCAGGTGCTCGCAGTTGTCGAGCACGAGGAGTGCACGGCGGTCACCGAAATGACGCGTGACCGCGTCCAGCGGCGCGCCGACCGATTGAACGCCCATCGGCTTGGCGCCGGCGACTGTGCGCCAGATCGCGCTCGCGACCGGCTCCAAGCGTGAGGACTCGCCATCGGAAGCCTCGAGCGGGGCGAGCTCGACGAACACATGCTCGTGAGACTCTTCCGCGCTCCAGCGCCTCGTCAGCTCGAGCGCGAGGCGCGTCTTCCCGACTCCTCCGGCGCCGGTCAGCGTCAGCAAGCGGGTGCCTTCGAGCAGGCGCGCGATCTCGGCCAGCTCGACTTCGCGGCCGACCAGCGGCGTCAGCCAGCCAACCGCGGACCCACTCCCCGCAGGGGCGAATTGATCGCCTTCCTCGGGGGCCGCGGCGTGCAGCGCCAGCGCGGCGCGCGCGTCCGGCCGTTCCCGGCGGTCCTTGCCCCGTAGAGGCCGCGCTCCGCGATGCGAGCTGTTCACGATCGCCGATTCTCTCAAATACGGAGTTCCACGGAGCACTACCGACGTGCGAGGATCGCGCGTGCCGTGAACGTCACTGATCGACACAGGAATCGGGCGCTGGTCGTGCTCGCGGTTGGCGTGTTCGACCTCGGGCTCGAGCAGGCGATCATCGCGCCGGCGCTGCCGGCGATCGAGCGGCACTACCGCGCCTCGCCGACGGCGGGAACGTGGCTGCTGACCGGCTTCGCGCTCGCCGCCGCGATCGCGATTCCCCTCGCGGGCCGCCTCGGCGATCAGCTCGGCCGCCGGAGTGTGCTGACG
>JBOGYN010000654.1:0-4443 GCA_050696855.1 Solirubrobacteraceae bacterium
CCGCCCGTTGACGGGTGCGCTGCGGCCGCTCGCCGGCGAGCTCGCTCCGACCGTCTCGGCGACCATGAGCCGCCAGCGCCGTCTGCTCGCCCGGGCCGTCGCGCTGGTCGCGCTCACCGCCGCCTTCGCCGGCTCGACCTCGGTCTTCAACTCGACCTATCAGACGCAGGCCGGCGTCGACGCGCGCCTCTCCAACGGAGCCGACGTAACCGTCACCGAGCCGCCCGGAGCCCAGGTCAGCGCGCAACAGGGCGCCGCCCAGCTGAAGCGAATTCCGGGCGTCGCATCAATCGAGCCATTGCAACATCGGTTCGCCTACATCGGTGCCGATCTCCAGGACCTCTACGGCGTCCGTCCGCAGACGATCGCCAACCAGGGCAAGCTGCAGGACGGCTGGTTCGCCGGAGGCACAGCAGCGGGCCTGATGCACACCCTGGCCAAGCAGCCCGACGCGATCCTGGTCAGCCAGGAAACCGTCCACGACTACCAGCTGCACCCGGGAGACCGGATCAACCTGCGGCTGCAGGACGGACGGACCAAACGGCTCACCACGGTCCCGTTTCGCTACCAGGGCATCGCCAAGGAATTCCTGACTGCCCCGAAGGACTCCTTCTTCATCGCCAATCAGGCCTATATCGCCGCCCGCACCGGCTCCGCTGCCGTTGGGACGTTCCTCATCCAGACCGACGGGACCAGTCCGGTCACGGTCTCCCAGCGAATCTCGGCCGTCCTCGGGACCGGCGCGAAGGTGACCAACCTGGTCAACCAACGCCAGGTGATCGGATCCAATCTGACCGCCGTGGAGCTGTCCGGTCTGACCCAGATCGAGCTCGGCTTCGCGTTGGTGCTGGCCGCCGCCGCCACCGGACTCGCGCTCGGGCTCGGCTTCCAAGAACGCCGCCGCACGTTCGCGATCGCCAGCGCGCTCGGAGCTCGCCGCGGGCAGCTCGGGGGCTTCGTCTGGGGCGAATCGATCTTCGTCACGGGCGCCGGGCTGATCCTCGGCGTCGTCATCGCCGCGGTCCTCTCGGTGACCCTGGTCGACGTGCTCACCGGAGTCTTCGATCCCCCGCCTGACTTCCTCACGATTCCGTGGGTGTACCTGGTCGGCGTCGGCCTCGCCGTCGTCGCCACGGTCCTCGCCGCCGGGTTGATCACGCTGCGGGCCCTGCGCCGGCCGGCGATCGAAGAGCTGCGCGACCTCTGAGCAGGGGCCTCAGCCCGTCACCACCGCCAGCGTCAGCTCCCGGCCGAGGGCGGCGGCCACCTGGATGCCCGCTGACGCCCGGACGGTCTCGCGTACGTCCAAATCGCCGGTCGGCTCCAGGCGCTGACGCTCCATGCCCCAGCCGAGAGCCTGGCCTGAGGTCAGCTCCGCGGTGACGCAGGGGCGGGGCTTCGCCAGCGCGGGGCGAGGGTACCGGCGTCGTATTGCGGTTCCTCAAACTGGGTTGGAAAGTGATGCAGCAGGCGCGCGAAGAGACCCCGCAGAGTTGCCTTGCCGTACGGATGCGAGCCGTCGTACATGGTCAGCACGGCGATCGAAACGCGCGCGCAGCCGCGTACCAGCAGCGCAACCTGATGATCGAGGAGCCCGGTGCCGTAGCCCCAGCCGCCCTTGAAGTAGAGCTTCCAACCCTTCGGAGCGATCTCGCCGACTCCCCAGCGCTCCCAGGGCACGACGCTGCGCAGCAGCCGCATCGCGTAGGAGCGATGGCGGCGGCCGACGAAGCCGTCGATGTGCAGGAAGAACCGGGTCTGATCGCGGGCGGTGATCTCGGTCGCGCCCCACACCGGATTGGTCGCGAAGCGGTCCATCCCCACCCGGTGCGCGAGACCGGCCAGCCCGGCCTGGCCGACGGTGTTGAAGATCTGCTGGGCATCGTTGTTGTTCGAGGCGCGGATCATCGGCCCGAGCACGGCCTCCTCGCCCTCGCGCAGAGACCGGTCGCGCACCCAGGACTCGTCCAGATAGGTGACCAGCAGCATCGCCTTGACCACGCTCGCCGACCATTCGTCGTGATCGGCGCGGTAACCGTAGAAGGCGTGGGGAGTCCGCACCGCGAAGGCGATGTCGCCCTGCCGGGTGCCGGCGTAGGCGCGGGCGGCCCGCAGGTCAGGACGCCACAGCTGATCGATCGTCCGCCGCGCCCCGGGAACCAGGCAGGCCGGTACGTGGTGACGATGGTGAGCGCGGGTGGGGAGGCTGCCGGCCAGCGCGGGGGAGAGGATCGAGAGCACGCCGGCGCCGATCACCGCGACGGACAGTGCGGCCAACAGATGCCCCGGGATCGCGTTTACTCTGATCGTGAGCCCCCGTAGCTCAGCTGGATAGAGCAACGGCCTTCTAAGCCGTGGGTCGCAGGTTCGAGTCCTGCCGGGGGCGCTTCGCGAAGCAACTGCAATCGACTCCTTTCGTCGAGTCCTAGCGCAAGCGCCGAACTCGGGATGTGACTGCGGCTGATCGGGGGTTGGCGTGACCGGAGTCGTCGAGGCGGACCTCCACGAGCTCGGCTAGCGCTCGTGTGACTCATCTCGCCGCTGTGAGGCCCGCCCTGGTGAGCGCGGAGAGCAGGTGGAGCTGCATTCGATTACCACACCGAAGCACCAATCCCGCCGTCGGCGGCTCGTCTGTGAGCCGGTCCTCGGCGGCGGTCCCGTCCTGGGAGCGCGTCCAAGCCAAGAGGAGATGAGTGACCTCGCAGGCCAGTCCGAGGGTCAGTACTCATTCTTGAATGTGAAGTAGGAACCGCGAATCGTTCCGGCCAGCTTTGACTTCTGCCTCGCGAACTTGAACCGCGAGGCGAGCTCCGCGGGGACCTCCATCCCTTCGGAGAGCTTGAACCCGACCGCCCGCTTCTTCGGGTCGTCGACGGTGTACATCACGTTGATCGACAGGCCGCTCTCATAGAAGACGTAGGCAATGCGGATGTTCTCGACTTGGAAGGCCGTAGCCTCGAGAGGGCGAGACGAGATGACGATGTCGCGCTCATCCTTGAGGATCCGGTGCACCCAGTCGATGGTCGGCTTGGCGCTGCTGGCAGGCTCCACCGTGAAGACGTGGTCGTACTTGTTCTTGAAGTAGCGAGCCTCGTGCGCCCGCAGACCAGCGAGCGCGGCCGCGACCGGCGACGACTCCAGCCCCACGGTCGAAACGGTGTTGAAATCCACGGCGTACGGCATGACGCACTCCCCAACGCGGGTGGCGGTTTACGGTCGGCCGGAGGATACGCGCCCCAGTCACTTCGGGATTGCACGCGGCCGGGTCCGAGGAGGTTCATCCACTCCGACCGTGGGGCGGTAGCGCTCCCGCTGTGCTCCGGCGACGTGCACCTCACGCGCCTGTCGCCGCACCGGGTCTCATTCCCGGCTTCTGCATCGGATGGCCGCCAGGGGTGGCAGAAGCCAGCTGGCTATCGCCTACGAGCCGGCGAACTGCTTGGGCAAGATGCGTTTCTACCCGACCGCTGCGGCGCTTATCGAGGGGATCATGCGTGGTCCTATCCGTGTCCCAGAACGAGATCGATTCCAGCAAGGATCCGGTCGAGCTGTGGAGGGGAGACTCGCCCGGCTCGTTCGGTGAGGATGGAACGGTCGACCGAGACGATCTGAGAGACGTTGGCGACCGAGTCCCTGGGCAGACCGGTCGATGCCGCGGTGAGCGCGACGTTGCCCGGCGCGCCGCCCAAACGCTGATTGCTGGTCAGCGGCACGACGACCGTCGTTGCGATGCGGCTGGCGTTGAACAGGTCGCCCTGGACAACCACGACCGGGCGGCGATAGCCCGGTGCGGAGCCGACCGGATCATCGAGCGATGCCCAGCAGACATCGCCCTGGGCGATCACCATTCGGTGGACGAGAGCGCCTGACGAGCGGCGGGATCGACGAGGCCGGCCCGATCGGCGACGATCTCGTCGGCGAGCTCGTTCAGCGCGGTCGTCACGGCTACCGGATCGTGGCGCGCGAGATAGTCGATCAGCGCTTCACGGTAGAGCTGACTCCGGCTCTTGCCGAGGTGGTCAGCAAGAGCGTCAGCGTGACGAAAGATGTCATCAGGAATCGAGACGGCCGTCTTCATACCAAAAGTATAACCACACGCGGTCGCCCGGAGACTGCCGGATCGCCACGCCGTTGTTCTCGTCCGGGACGCGCGCGGGCGCGCCGAACGCGTCAGCCGTACGCGGGCGGGCGGCGCTGCGCCCACGGGAGCGCGAGCTCGAGCTGGGCGGCGAGACGGAGGAGGATGGCCTCGTCCGGGGCCATCAGCTGCGCGCCGACCGGCAGCCCGTCGACCTCGCCGACCGGCAGCGAGATAGCCGCCCAGCCGCAGGCATTGGCGACCGGCGTCCAGCCGGTGGTCGCGAACTCGACGTCGAAGAATGCGTCGACACTGCCGCGCGAGGCCGACAACGAGCCGGGTGCCGGGGGGAGCACGTTTAGCGT
>JBOGYN010000655.1:0-8651 GCA_050696855.1 Solirubrobacteraceae bacterium
TGCTCGTCTCGGGGCTGCTCGGCGAGGTGTGGCGGCGGCGTACCGCCCCCGGCGCCGTGGCGATTCCGGGCGCGCTGGCGATCGGGATGCGCGACTTTGCCGTCGCGGCCGCGCTGGCCGCCCAGGCCTTCGGCCCGCGCGCCGCGGCCGTGCCCGGGGTGTACGGCGTGGTCATGCTCGTGGCCGGCGCGCTGGCGGGCGGCCGGCTCGCCCCGGGGCGGCCTTCCGGCCGGCGCCAGGACTCCGCGCCGGGCGGGTTATGACCCGGTGACGCCCGGGATCCAGCTCGTCCCGGCCAGCGGTACGCGCGCCATCGCCGCCGCCTCGATCGTCAGCGCGACCAGGTCCTCGGGCTCGAGGTTGTGCAGATGGGACTTCCCGCACGCCCGGGCGAGCGTCTGGGCTTCGAGCGTCATCGTGCGCAGGTAGTTGGCCAGCCGTCGTCCGCCCTCGACCGGATCCAGACGCGCCGCCAGCTCCGGCTCCTGGGTCGAGATCCCGGCCGGGTCGCGACCGGCCTGCCAATCGTCGTAATAGCCGGCCGAGGAGCCGATCTGCTCGTAGCCGGCCTCGTGCTCGGGGGCGTTGTCGCCCAGGGCGATCATCGCCGCCACCCCGATCGAGACCGCGTCGGCACCCAGGGCCATCGCTTTGGCCACGTCGGCGCCGGTGCGGATCCCCCCCGAAACGATCAGCTGCACCTCCCGGTGCATATCAAGGTCGACCAGCGACTGCACCGCCTGCGGAATCGCAGCCAGGATCGGAATCCCGACGTGTTCGATGAACACGTCCTGGGTGGCGGCCGTACCACCCTGCATGCCGTCCAGGACGATCGCGTCGGCCCCGGCCTTGACGGCCAGCGCGACATCGAAGTATGTCCGGGTCGCGCCGACCTTGATGTAGATCGGGATCCGCCAGTCGGTGATCTCGCGCAGCTCATCGATCTTGATCTCGAGGTCATCGGGTCCGGTCCAGTCCGGGTGCCGGCAGGCGCTGCGCTGATCGATCCCCTTGGGCAGGTCGCGCATCTCGGCGACGCGGTCGGAGATCTTGTGGCCGAGGAGCATCCCGCCACCACCCGGCTTGGCGCCCTGACCGACCACGACCTCGATCGCGTCCGCGCGCCGCAGGTCGTCGGGGTTCATCCCGTAGCGCGAAGGCAGCAGCTGGTAGACGAGCTTGGTCGAGTGGCCGCGCTCCTCCTCGGTCATGCCTCCGTCACCGGTGGTGGTGGACGTTCCGGCCTCGCTGGCTCCACGCCCGAGCGCCTCCTTGGCATTGCCCGACAGCGCGCCGAAGCTCATCCCGGCGATCGTGATCGGGATCTCGAGCTTGATCGGCTCGCGGGCGTACCGGGTGCCGATCGTGACGTCGGTCGCGCAGCGCTCGCGATAGCCCTCGAGCGGATAGCGCGAGACGCTCGCCCCGAGAAACAGGAGGTCGTCGAAATGGGGGACCGGGCGCTTGGCGCCGAAGCCCCGGATGTCGTAGATCCCCTCCCGGGCGGCGCGCTGGATCTCGGCGATCGTGCCGCGGTCAAAGGTCGCCGATTCCCGCAGACCGGGGTGCCAGCCGGCCTGGTTGCCGTGGCCGTTCGCGAGGCTCATGCGGCCGGCCTCGTCCGTCTGGTTCCGCGGAGGCTCACTAGTACGACCCGACGTTGTCAACCTTGAAGTTGTAGAGCTGCCGAGCCGAGCCGTAGCGATGAAACTCGCCCGGGTCAGCGTCGATCTCAGACCGGGTCAGCAGCTCGCGCAGCTGCTCGAGGTGCTCGGACCGCATCTCCTTCTGGACACAGTCGGCTCCGAGTCCGGCCACCGAGCCTCGGACGTACAGGCGCGCCTCATAGATCGAATCTCCGAGCGAATCGCCGGCGTCCCCGCATACCACGAGCGTCCCTTTCTGGGCCAGGAACGCGCTCATGTGCCCGACGTTGCCGCGGACGACGACGTCGGTCCCCTTCAAGGAGATACCGCAGCGCGCAGAGGCGTCCCCGTGGATGACGAGCAGACCACCCCGCCCGCTGGCCGCCGCCGACTGGCTCGCCGAGCCCTCGATCACGACCGTGCCCGACATCATGTTCTCGGCCACGCCGACGCCGCAGTTGCCTCGCACCCGCACGTGTGCGTACTTGTTCATGCCCGCGCAGTAGTACCCGACGTGGCCCTCGATCTCGACCTCGGACCGCGCGTCGAGCCCGACCGCGATGCTGTGCTTGCCCCCGGGATGCAGTACGCGGACGCGGGCGGCCGGCTCGGCCTCGTGCAGCCGGCGGTTCAGCTCGCGGACGCTGTCGACGGCGAGGTCGACCGTGAGCAGGCTCTCGCGAGTGGCGTCCGACGTGGCCATCACGCCACCAGCGTCCGGCCCCAGCTGTACACCCGACCCGGCTCGGGCTCCCACATGAAGGCGTCGGCCGCGCCGGGGAGCCCAGCGATCGCGCGGTACTCGGAGGCCATCGCCACCCAGTCGTCGGTCTCCGCCATCACCGCCGGCTTGCACGCGATCGGATCACGCAAAACCGCGAAGCCGTCGGCCGTTCCGACCGCGAAGGTGTAAAAGCCGTCGAGGTCGCCCATGCACGCTTCGAGCGCCTGCTCGAGGCTGGCCCCTTCGCGCATCTTCCAGGTCAGATAACCGGCGGCCACTTCGCTGTCGTTGTCGGTCTGAAACTCGATTCCGTGGCGGCGCAGGGAGCGGCGCAGGCGGTTGTGGTTAGACAGCGAGCCGTTGTGGACCAGGCACAGGTCAAGCCCAGTGGAGAAGGGATGGGAGTGCTCGGTGGTGACCCGGCTCTCGGTGGCCATGCGGGTGTGACCGAGCGCGTGAGTGCCGTCGATCTCAGCCACCGCGAAGCGCTCCACGAAATCGAGCGGCGAGCCGGCCGCCTTGAAGATCTCGATCGTGGCCCCGGCGCTCATCAGGGTCAGCTCGGGATGCTCGACGCGCAGCCACGACTGCACCAGGTCGGCCTCGGCACCGACCACGAACACGGCATGGCTGGCCCGCACGCGCGGAGCCGACGCCTCTCCGAACTCCTGCCCGAGCTCGGCGCCGAGCGCCGCCCAGCCAGGATCATCGGCCGCCGAATGCAATGAGAGCTTGCACGACCCGGGGGGGGCCGGATCGCGATAGAAGGCGACCCCGGCGCTGTCGGGCCCCCGGAACGAGAGCTGCTCGAGCATTCCGGCCAGCAACGCTCCCAGCTCGGGGCGCAGCGCGTCACTCTTCGTGTAGAGGCCGGCAATACCGCACATGCGCAGCAGGGTAGAGCGTGGTCGCCAATGCTCCAATATGTCGCATGTGCACACTTTGGCGGCCGCGTGTGGTCGCGCTCACCACAGCGCCATCGCCGCCGGACGCACCCCGAGAGTCAGACCGGGAGACGCTTCTGGGCGCGCTTGACGATCTGCAGCGCCTCGCGCAGCTCGGTGCGAGCGATCGGGGCCAGTGCGGCCGGATCGAGGTGGTTATCGGCCGGCTGACCGGCGCTGATGAGGTCGGCATGGTGGGCGAAGCGGGCTTGCGTGATGGCCTCGAAGGCCTCGGCGAGCGCGTCGGCCTGGGCGTGCTCGAGTCCCCCGGCGGCGGCTACCGCCTCGATCCGGTCCAAAGTCGAGGAGATCGTCACGCCGGTGGCCATTGAGTGGTAACGGACGAGGTTGACCAGCGGGATGATCCCGCCGCGCTTGAGGTCGATCCGGCCAGCGTGGTCTCCGTCACGCTCGGTGGAGAGCTGGCCGCGGAAATTGAGTGCGACGCTGTAGCCACTGGCCGAGCGGGCCATCAGGTGCATGAACTGCGCGTGTTCGCGGGCGCCGCGCATGCGAGCGGTGAGCTCGGCGGCGACGGCCAGCCCGCCGGCGGCAGCCCGGAAGTCAAAGGCGACCGTGGCCCGGATCAGGTGGGACTCATCGGGCACGCGTAGACACTCGTCGAAGGTGGCCAGCCAGGCCGGCTTGGACATGCGCCAGCGGCGATTGCCGGCCAGCACGCCGTTGTTGTCGATCCCCACCCCGCACCGGGCCAGGCCCTCGTTGACCTCCTCGCCCAGCCGCGCAAAGTAGGGGTCGATCTCGGGCCCCTCGCCCCCGTAGGCAAGGGCGTTGTCCTGATCTGAGGAGAGCGTGAACTCGCGCCGGGCCGCGCTGCCCAAATCAAGCCAGGACCAGGCCTCGGGCGCCGGACCGTGGCGCCCGAGCGAGAAATCGATCAGCCGGCCCACCACGGCGTCGTGCTGAAGGCTGAGCACGCGGCCGAGGTCCCGGGAGGCGACCCCGGCCCGAGCCAGCATGAGAAACAGCTGCGGGAGAAGCGACACGGCGCGCTCGAGCGCGTCCGGATCCGGGGCACCGAGGATCGTGTGGCGCAGTGCGATCGGCCCGTGGGCGTCGAGGCCGAGCAGATCAGCGGCGGAGAGCAGCCCGCAGATCCGGCCGCGCTCGACCACCGGCATATGCTCGACGCCGGCGGCCAGCATGTCCACGGTCGCCTCGACGGCGAGCTGGCCGACCGGCACGGTCGCCACCGGCGTCCGCGCGATCGAGCTGACGGGAACGTCGAGGTCGGTGGTCCCGGCCGCGACGCGCGCCCGGATGTCGGCATCGGTGACGATCCCCAGGCGAGTCTCGTCAAGCGCGACCAGCAGCGCCGAGGCACCGCCGGCTCCGAGCTTCTCGACCGCGCTGCGCAGCGGCTCACCCGGCTCGCAGAAGACGGCGGGGCGCATGATCGCCGAGACCGGCGTCGTCCCGACGTCGCGGATCGCACGCGCCTTCTCCCCGACATGGGTCAGCCGGTCGCGCATGGTCGCCGCCACAAACCCGACACCGGCCTCGGTACCGAGCAGCCGCCGCGCCGCGCGGGGCTCAAACCACACGCACCGCGAGGGCTCGCGGGCCCGGACCGTGAAGGTCGGCGCCATTCCGGTGAGCAGCGACGGGTGCCCGAAGCACTGGCCCGGCTCGAGTACCGAGACGACCGCCCCCTGTTGCGCCAGCTCGACCGAGCCGGTGTGGATCACCCACAGTCCGGCGGCCGGCTCGCCGTCCTCCACCAGCACCACCTCTCCGGCCTCCAGCTCGCGCTCCACGGCGGCGGCGGTGAGCTCCCGGAGCGCGTCGGTACCGAGGCCGTCGAAGGGCGGGTACCGAGCCAGGAATGTGTCCAGGTGCTCCATGTCGAGGATCACAATTGTGTTCGCATCGCGCCTTTGTGCGCGACTAGCGACGTGTCAGGGTAATGCCCAGCACTGATCAGCGGAACTGGAGGGGTAATGCCGGACGACTTGACGGCCCCCGGACCATTCGAGGACGAGCTCTCCTACGAGGGCTCGGGCCTTCCGAAGACCACGAACTGGTGGGGCGCGTTCGTCATCGGGCTTGCGGGCACGATCCTGGTCACGGGGATTGCGCCCGTGATGGTGACCTCCCTGGGCGCGGCGTCGGTGCCGATCATCCTGGTGATCACGATCACCGGCTACATCCTGTGCCTGTTCCTGGCCGAGCTGTCGGCGATGATGCCCGACCGCTCGGGCGGCTCGCCCGCCTACGCCTATCCCGCCTACAAGGACCGCTGGCCGCGCCTGGCCGAGCACATCAACGGCTTCACCGCCTGGGCCTACTGGCTGGGCTGGTTCCCGGTCGCGCCGCTGAACATGATCCTGGCCTCGTTCTACATCGTCGACCGCTTCGGTCTTTCGACCTCCGGCTTCACCCCCATCAACACGCCGATCGCGTACTGGACGGTCGGGATCTCGATCGTCGGCATCCTGCTGCTGTTCATCCCCGCCCTGCTCGGGCTGCGCTTCGGCACCGTGTTCGCGACCGCGCTGGCGCTGCTGTCGATGATCCCGCTGACCTTCCTGGCCATCTCGTGGATCTTCCACCCCTCCGTGGTGGACTTCGGACAGCTGTTCCATTTCCACCACACCGACGGCACCGGCTTCTTCGCCAGCCAGTTCCACCACGGCTGGCTTACGCTGGCGATCGCTTTCTCGTTCCTCCTAACCTGGAATGTGATCGCTATGGAGGCGGCGGCTTGCTACATCGGCGAGACGCGCAACCCCGACCGCGACGCCAAGATCGCTATGAACCTCGAGGGTGCCTACGGCTTGTTCATCTACGTGATGATCCCGGTGGCGTTCATCATCGTGATCGGCACCAAGGCCCTGGGCAACGCCGCCCTGGTCGATCCCAAGACGATCTTCGTCAACTTCGCCTCCAAGGTGTTCGGAACCGGGGCGGGCAGCGAGGTGCTCACCTGGCTGATCGCGATCATGCTGATTCTGGCGCTGATTCTGTCGGCGCTGAACGCGATCACCGGCACCGCGCGATCGCTGCATCAGATGTCGACCGACGGCCAGTTCCCCCGCTTCTTCCAGCACGTCAACCGCCACGGCGTCCCCGATCGCTCGATGATCTTCAACGTCGTATGCTCGATCCTGGTCGTGTTCGCCGGCGGCGCGGTGGAGATCTACACCTTCTCCAACGTCGGCTATCTGGCGTCCTTCATCCCGGTGCTGATCGGCTACTACCTGTTGCGCCGCGACCGGCCCAACGTGCGGCGGCCGTTCAAGCTGCCCGAGTGGATGAAGTACGTGGCGCTGGCCATGGCCGCCTTCTACGCGGTGATCTACTTCTACGGCGGCCCCCTGTACGCCAGCTGCTCGTGCAACGCCGCCGGTCACAAGACGCTCCCCTACTACTTCATCGGTCTCGGCGTGCTGGCCTCCTATCTGCCGCTGTACTACTGGCGCAAGCGCGGTGACCGACGGGTGGCGCAGGCGGCACAGGCGGCGCCGGTCGGCGCGGTGCCCGCCCCCGGGACCGGCGCCGGGCCCTAGTGGTCGCGTTGGCGACCGTTACCATCTCGCCCCGTGCGCGATCCCGAGCCGGCGGCTCAGCTGCAGTTTGAGAGCATCCTGCTCGCCTCCGAGGGGCGACCGATCTCCGAGGCGGCGATCAGCCGGGTGATCGAGCTGGCCGCCTCGCCGGGGGCGAGCGTGCGCGTGTTTTCGATCGCCCGCGTCCACGGAGTGTCGTTCGGGATGCCCAATCCCGGCCTGCTGCCCACCCGGGCGGAATGGAAGGAGCAGCACGACATCGTCGCCAAGGCGGTCAAACGGCTGCGCCGCAAAGGTCTGGAGGCTGACGGCCAAGTGGTGGGCACCCGCAAGTCGACCAAACGGATCATCCAAGAGGCGGCGATCGCGGAGTGCGAGGCAATCGTGATGAGCGCTGACCCCGACCGCAGCGTGCTGATCCGCGACATGCTCTGGTCTCAGGAGCCCCAGCGAGTCCGGCGGCGCGCCAAGCTCCCCGTCTACCTGGTGGTCGGCAACGACTGACGAGGGGTCGCTGCCTACCCGGCACCTCGGGCTAGGGGCGACCGTGGAGGCGGGCGAGCTTGATCGCCAGCTCGAGCGAGAGCAGGTCGTCCTCGTCGAGGCGCAATCCGGTCAGCTCCTCGATCCGGCCGAGGCGCTGACGCAGGGTGTTGGGGTGGATGAACAGCGCGCGAGCGCTCTCGATCACCGAGCGGCGCTCTGACAGGTAGCGCTCGAGCGTGTCCAGCAGAGCGGTACGGCGGCGGCGGTCATAGGCGATCAGCTCATCGACGGCGGCCTGCATCCGGTCCCGCGGGGCGTCGGCGGCGGCGATTCCAACCAAATAGCGGTAGGCGCCGACCTGGGAGTAGGCGATCGCGCCGCCCTCGCCGAGCAGGGCCCGCGCGATCGTGCCCGCGTCGCGGGCCTCGCGGTAGGCGCCGGCGGCATCGTCGGGGACGCTGCGCGGCTCCGAGACGCCGATCACGGCGGCGTGGCGCTGGCCCAGCACGCGGCACTCCCGCAGGATCGTCGCGGCCGCGCGGTCGGGGGTCAGACCGAGCGAGAGCAGCGCCCGCACGGGTCCGGGGCCGGCCTCGACCGCCGAGCGGGGGCTCAGCTCGGCCAGGCCGTGCCCGAGCGCTTCGGCGTCTGACCGCCATTCGCCCGAGGACTGCTCCCGGGTCCCGGCCGGCCACGCCCAGACGAGCACATAGGGCGCGGTCAGCTCGCAGCGCACCTCGGCCGCCTTGGCGGCGGCGAAGGCGGTGGCACCGGCGGCCAGCGCTTCGAACAAGTCCTTGATGATGCTGGCGTTGGTCAGGCCCTCGATCAGCTCGGCGCGCTTGATCGCCACCGCGGCGAGGTGGGCCACCGCGCGGGCGATCTCGACGTCCTCGTCGTCGAAGCCCTGCTCGGGACGCGCCGCCGCGCACAGGAGTCCGAGCCGCTCGCCCCCCGCCGAGAGGGGCGTGACGAGGAGATCGTCGACCTCGAGCTCGGGCCACAGCACCCGCGCCGCCGGCCGGGCGCCGCGGCCGTCCAGCGCCGCCGCCATCAGTCCCTCCACCGAGCGTTCGGGCGGGGCCGGGATCGCCCCGGGCACGGAGGCGAGCAGGGTCAGCCCGCCACCCGGCACCTCGCTGCGAAACAGCTGGCAGACCTCGGCCCCGAGCAGCTCGTGCACGCCGCGCGCGAGCACCGGCCCGAGCTGCTCGACGGTGGTCGCCGCGGCCACCTGTTGGGAGAGTTCGGAGAGGCCGGTGAGTGCATCCACTCGGCGCCGCTGGCGGTCATAGAGCTGGGCGTTCTCGATCGCGCCGCT
>JBOGYN010000656.1:0-1793 GCA_050696855.1 Solirubrobacteraceae bacterium
GGGCCACAGCTACCGGGGGGGGAACTGCGATCCGGGAGCGTTTCCTGCGACGTCCGCGGTCGGGATCTTGGCGGTGACGGCGATGACCGCGCAGTCGATGTCGACTCCGGAGGCGCCGTACGGCTTAGGAGCCGTGCCTCAATTAGTTGATGGCTTGATTGTGTAGTTCCACTCGGGATGGAAGGCGTCGCGCACGATTTTGACGGCGGCGAGCTCGGCGTCGGTGACCTCTTGCGCCTTGGGATAGTCGCGGGTGTCGAGCTGGGCGTAGACCTCCAGGCCGGTCTGGCTGGTCGTCGCGTTGATCGAGTTGATGATGACCTCGTGGCTGACCAGCGGGCGCCCGCGCCAGTTCTTGCCGATCAGGCTCCACAGCCGGTGCTCGATCTTGTTCCACTTCGAGGTGCCTGGCGGGAAGTGACAAACCGAGACGTCAAGGCCGGTGTGATCGGCGAGCTTTTGCAGCTCGGTCTTCCAGAGCTTGGTGCGGTTGCTGTTGCCCCCGCCGCAGTCGGCGGTGATCTGCAGGGTCTTGGCGTTGGGGTATCGCGACCGACCGAGCTGCTCCCACCAGCTGCTGACTGACGCGACCGCGAACGCTGCGGTCTCGCGGGTGATGCCGACGTTCACGAAACCGTGGTTGGCGCCGATGTCATAGACGCCGTAGGGGATCGCCTTGCCCAGCTCCTTGTCAGGGAAGTCGTGCACCTTGACCGCGATGGGCTCGCCCTTCACAGCCCACTCGCGCCCGCCATTCTTGTACTCGCCGACAAGCTCCTTCTTCTTGGTATCGATCGAGATCGCCGGCTGGTCGCCGACCACCGCCGCCGACACGCGCTCGTTGATGTGACGAAACTGGGCGTCGCGGTCAGGATGCTGGGAGCCCTCCTTGGTCTTGCGATTGGCCTGCAGGCTGTAGCCCAACTCGTGCAGCAACCTGGCCACGGTGCGAAAGCTGACCACATGCCCAAGCCCGCGCAGCTCCGCGGCGAGGTTGCGCACGCTCTTTGAAGTCCACAACAACGGCCGCTCGGGATCACCGCGCGTCTGCCCATCAACCAGCCGCTTGAGATCGCCCAGCAGCGTCTCATCAGTGTCCACACGCCGCTTCGGTCCGCCACCCGCCTTACGCACTCGCCCCAGCGCCAGCCGCTCAGGGCACTCCAGGTCCCGCAACCCCTTGCGGATCGTGTTCTCCGCCAGCCCCGTCGCACGGGCTACCGCCGCGATCCCCCCACGCCCATGCGAACGCGCCTCGGCCGCCGCCCACCGCCGCCGCTGGCGCTCATCAAGCGACCCTGCCATCGCCCGGAAACGCTCGCCGATCCCACGCTCATCGATCACCACTCCACAGATTCCACACCAACCCGCCCAACTCCTTCACCTTATTCTGGCACGCTTCCTTAGCCAGCCAGATCCGGTTCGGGACGCTCGGTCAGAGCCAGACGGTCCTCCAGATCGGCCAGCGGCACCGCGACGGTTCGCTGAGCGCGACGGGCCAGCGCAGCGACCGCACGGCCGTCGTGCGCGCCGGCCGCCAGCGCGCCGCGGACAGCCAACTCCACGACCTCGGCGCGGCCGTCCTTGGCCTCATCGGCTGGCTGTCGCCCTGTCACGCGGAGGTGTCGCGCTGTTGGCGGGGTGGGAGGTGCGCGGGGTGTGCAGCGAGCCGGCGTGCGCTCGCGGGTGAGGACGTGAGCGGGCTCTGGCCAGGCTGGCGGCGGTGGTGATGAGCAGGATGAGGATGATCACGGCCAGTGACGCGCCGGTGGAGATCTCGGGGAGCTGGTGAG
>JBOGYN010000657.1:0-1819 GCA_050696855.1 Solirubrobacteraceae bacterium
CCTCCAGGCCCTCCACCGCCGAGAGCACCGAGATGGCCGGCGTGATCAGCGAGTCGCCGTAGAACAGCGACGCGCCCAGCACACCAAGGGCCAGCGCGATCGAGGCCAGCCGGGCCGACGAACCGGACACGCCGCGGACCAGCGCGGCGAGCGCCATGACGCCGCCCTCACCGTCGTTGTCAGCCCGCAGGATGAACGACACGTACTTGACCGTCACGATCAGCGTGACCGACCAGAAGATCAGCGAGACGACCCCGTACACGTCGCCCGGCGCCGGGCCGACCGCGTGGTTGTCGATCGAGAACACCATCTGCACCGCATAAAGCGGGCTGGTCCCGATGTCACCGAAGACGATACCGAGCGCGCCGAGGGCGAGCCCGAACAGGCCGCCGCTGTGGGCAGCCGGATGGTGGGGATTGCGGCCCCCCACAGCCGGCTCGGGTGCTAGCTCCGCCGCACGGTCGGCGGCCTGCCCATCGGTCACCCAGTCAGTCTCTACCCATTGGCCGCGCCCCAACGGACGAGAACCTCGGCCTGGATCACCACAGTTCGGCCCACGCTGATCCAGGGCCGAGCGGACCAGAAATGATCGGTAGAGGATACATTCGCAGTCGTCGGTGGTCTGGCCGCGGCACAGGGCAGAGCATCCGCAGCGCTGCTCGCCTTGACCGGTGCCGGCGCGCATAGTGTCGGCATGGCCGAGAACCCGCCGCTTGCCAACCTCATCACGCTCGGGGCATGGGACTTCACCGCGCTTCGCGACTTCTACCGCCGGCTGGGCTGGCCGCAGGTCATCGACGAGGAGAACTTCGCGGCCTTCGAACTGCGAGGCACCGTGCTCGCCGTATTCCCCATCGCGGACCTCGCGCGCGATGGCAACACCGACCCGGCGCCCGCCACGGGCGGCATCAGCTTCACCATCGGCGTGCTGGTCGATAGTGCCGAGGAGGTCGACCAGCTGACCGGCCACATGCGCGCCGCCGGCGCCCGCGTCACCAAAGACCCGGTCGACGCGGAGTTCTTCACTGGCCGGTCGGCGTACCTGTGCGACCCGGAAGGCAACTACTTCGAGATCGCCTGGGCCGCGCACGACAACCCAGTCAGCGCCGCAGCGCGCCGAGCAGCAGGCCTCTGACACCCGGCCTCCACCCGGCAATTGGTGCTCGGATAGCGATGGACCACTGAAACGCGTCGAATCCCACCGGAGCTCGACGAGGACCACACACCGTCGCAGACCGGCGCGCAGAGCCAGCGAGCACGAGATATACGGAGGCACCAATGAAGGCAATCGTCGCGACGGATCAGGCCGCGGAAGCAGCCGGGATCACACTCGCTGAGCGGCCTGAGCCGACGCCGGCGATCAACGACGTCGTCGTTGAAGTCCATGCGTCGGGCTTCGTCCCTGCAGAGTGGGAGTGGCCCTCGACGTGGGTCGATCGCTCCGGTCACGATCGAGCCCAGGCGATCATCGGCCACGAGTTCGCCGGAGTGGTCTCCTCCCTCGGCTACGGCACGACGGGACTCTCGCTGGGACAGCGGGTGTTCGGGATCACGGACTGGCACCGCGATGGAACCCTGGCCGAGTACGCGGCCGTGGAGGCACGCAACCTTGCGCCGCTGCCGGGGAACGTCGACTTCACGGTGGGTGCGAGTCTGCCGATCTCCGGCCTGACCGCATGGCAGGGCCTGTTCCAGCACGGTCGCCTTCAGGCGGGGCAGAGCCTCCTCGCACACGGCGCCGCCGGGGCGGTCGGGGCTGTGGTGACGCAGCTCGCCCGGGAGTTCGGTGCCTACATCATCGGTACCGGGCGGGCGGCGG
>JBOGYN010000658.1:0-1590 GCA_050696855.1 Solirubrobacteraceae bacterium
GGCTGTCCGGGTCTCCGGCAGCGTACCCGTGGCGCCGGGCCGCCGGCCCGGCCAGCCACAGCAGCGGCAGGCCGATCTCCAGCGAGTGACTGAGCAGCGGTGGTAGGAAGAGGGCTCCGGCGGCCAGGAAGCTGCCCGCGGCGACGACAACCCGGCTGGAGACTCGCCCGCGGCGCAGCAGGGCGTCGGCGAGCCGGCCCGAGACCAGGACGCCGACCACGGCCGCGATCGACAGCACCGCGAGCAGCGAGGTGGCAGCTGACTGCCCGACGGAATAGTGATGACGTACGAAGACCACGCCGAAGGTCAGGATTCCGGCGATGAAGAAGTATCCCAGCGAGGAGGCGATGATCAGGGCGACGTTGGTCGGGACGCTGAGCACGTAGCGCACGGCGTCCCACAGTTTCATCCGGTGGCGACCGGGGGACAGGACGTTCTCGGCTCGGGGTTGGACGCCGGCTTGCTCAAGGGCGCGCTGGAGCTCTGAAGTCGAGTCATCACGAGCCGGGTCGGCCGCCGCCGCGTCCGCTGTCTGTACGGGCCGGCGGCCCGGAGCCAAGGGTACGCTGACGGAGAGACGGCCAGCCCCTCCGCGGGCGGGCTCGGGCAGATAGCGCCCGATTGCCCAGGCCAGCAGCGCGCTGGGGATGGCCAGCACCCAGAACGCCAGGCGCCACGAGATCGCGGCCGCGTTGCCGCTGACAAACAATCCCACGACCGAGCCGATCAGCTCGCCCGTCAAGATGAAGCCATACACCTTGGCTCGTTCGTTGGAGGCAAAGAAGTCTCCGATCAGCGAGGCCAGCGTCGGGCCAACGGTCCCGATCACCGCGCCGAGCGCGAGCCGGCTCAGCAGCAGCGATCCAAACGAGTCAGACGCGCCCGCGGCCACCATTGCCAGGCTCCAGACGATGATGCTCGCCCTCAGCAGCGAGACGCGGCGCACACGATCGGACAACCCACCGATGGGTACGGTCGCGATCGCGCCGGCCAGGGTGGGGAGCGCGACCAGCAGCCCGATCTCGGTGAAGTTGAGGTGCAGCGCGTTCTTGAGCGGTCCCGCATCGGCGCCCACGGCAGCGTTGTCGGCGCTGGAGAGCGCGAGCACCAGCGCGAGCAGGGCGATCACCCGGGCCCGCATCCGGCCGCCGACGGTCTCGATCACCCGCCGCTTGGCCCGGCGCTCCCAAGGACGGGTCAGGTTGCGCAACCCGCGCGCCCAGCTGTTCTGGGCGCTCATCGGGAGAACCTTGAGCGGTGACCCTGGAGCGTTGAACATGACGGCAGGCAGATAACACCGATGGGATACCCATACGACGCCACGGGCGATCGAAAGGGGGGAGCGGGCACAGCCTGACCCCCGCCGGTGGTACGCCCGATGACAATCGCGCGGCGCAGGGGGATTGATCTCAGGCCTGAGCGAGCACGGCTCAGAAGGTGACGGTGCTTGCTCCGCTGACCGACCGCGAGCGGACGACGATCGCGCTGCTCGGGGTTCCGACCCTCGGCCTCGCGCTGGCCACGACCGTGGTCACGACTTACGTGCCCCTGATCGCCCGGCAGTTCACCGGTTCGACCACGGTCATCGGC
>JBOGYN010000659.1:0-2404 GCA_050696855.1 Solirubrobacteraceae bacterium
CCGTGGTCGTGGCCGAACACCCGCGGGCCCAGCTTCTCCGACATGCCGAAGCGCATCACCATCTGCTTGGCCGTCGCGGTGACCTTCTCCAGGTCGTTGGAGGCGCCGGTGGTGATCTCCTCGAAGCAGATCTCCTCGGCGGCGCGGCCGCCCAGCGTCATCGCCAGCGGGTCCTGGAGCTCGGCGCGGGTGGTGAGGAACTTGTCCTCGCCCGGTCGTGAGATCGTGTAGCCCAGCGCCTGGCCGCGGGAGATGACCGAGATCTTGTGGACCGGATCGGAGTGGGGCAGGAAGTGACCGACGATCGCGTGGCCCATCTCGTGGTAGGCGGTGATCTTGCGCTCCTTGTTGCTCATCACCCGGGTCTTCTTCTCGGGACCGGCGATCACGCGCATGATCCCCTCTTCGAGCTCGACCTGGGTGATCTCGCGCTTGCCGTTGCGAGCCGCGAGCAGCGCCGCCTCGTTGACGAGGTTGGACAGGTCGGCGCCGGTGAAGCCGGGGGTCTGGCCGGCCAGCGCGTCGACGTTGATCTCCCGCGCCAGCGGCTTGCCGCGGGTGTGGACCTCGAGGATCTTCTTGCGGCCCAGGCGGTCGGGCCGGTCGACGACGATCTGGCGATCGAAGCGCCCGGGGCGCAGCAGGGCCGGGTCCAGGATGTCGGGCCGGTTGGTGGCGGCGATGAGGATGATGTTGTCCTTCATCTCAAAGCCGTCCATCTCGACCAGCAGCTGGTTCAAAGTCTGCTCGCGCTCGTCGTGGCCGCCGCCCAGTCCGGCGCCGCGATGGCGGCCGACGGCGTCGATCTCGTCCATGAAGATGATGCATGGGCTGTTCTGCTTGGCCTGCTCAAACAGGTCACGCACGCGCGAGGCGCCGACACCAACGAACATCTCGACGAAATCCGAGCCCGAGATCGAGAAGAACGGCACCCCGGCCTCGCCGGCCACCGCGCGGGCGAGCAGGGTCTTGCCGGTGCCCGGTGGTCCGTACAGGAGCACGCCCTTGGGGATCCGCGCGCCGAGCGCCTGGAATTTCTTGGGGTTCTCGAGGAACTCCTTGATCTAGTGCAGCTCCTCGACCGCCTCGTCGACCCCGGCCACGTCGCGGAAGGTGATCTTGGGCGAATCGACCGACATTCGCTTGGCCCGCGACTTCCCGAACGACATCACCTTGGAGCCGCCGCCCTGGACCTGGTTCATGAGGAAGATCCAGAACCCGATGAAGATCACGAACGGCAGGATGTAGGTCAGCAGCGAGAGCCAGCCGTTGGAGGACTTGCTCTGGACGTCGAAGCCCTGGGCGGGAACCAGGGTGTGTGCGTCTTTGATCAGCGCAGGCGCGTAGGAGTCCGGATACCCGACCGTGTATTTCTGGCCGCTGTAGAGGGTGACCGACGCGGAGTTTGACTTCTGATCGAGCGAGAGCTGCTTGACCTGGTGCCCGTCGAGCTGGGTGAGCAGGTCACCGAAGGTCTGCGGCGTGCCGTGGCTCGAGCTTCCGATCAGCTTCTGGGCGAAGAACGCCAGAACGACAACGATCAGAATCGGAAAAGCGGCGCTCTTGAAGAACCTGCTCATAAATAAACCCGGTGCCCCGCTCGGAGTCTGGTCGGCGAAAGGCCGGGAATCAGCAAGCGTAGCACCTGGCTTTGGCCCGCCGGCCAGCGTGCAGCGGCCCTTTCACCCTTTCAACGCGGCCACATAGGGAAGGTTGCGGTAGCGCTCAGCGTGATCGAGCCCGTATCCGATCGCGAACTGGTCCGGGATCTCAAAGCCAACGTAACGGGTCTCGAGGTCAACCTTACGCCGTTCGGGCTTGATCAGCAGCGCACAGACCTCGAGCGAGCGGGGGTTGCGGCCGGCCAGGTTGCGCAGCAGGTACTGGAGCGTGAGCCCGGAGTCGACGATGTCCTCGACGATCAGCACGTCGCGGCCCTCGATCGCGGCGTCGAGGTCCTTGAGGATCCGGACCACGCCGGAGGACTTGGTCGCCGAGCCGTAGGAGGCGACGGCCATGAAGTCGACCTCGACGGGGATCTCGAGCGCCCGCATCAGGTCCGAGAGGAAGAATACCGCCCCCTTGAGGACGCCGATCAGCACGAGATCCTTGCCCGCATAGTCGCGCGAGACCTCAGCCGCCAACTCGCGCACCCGATGCGTGAGAGCCTCCTCGGGGACGAGGATCTCGCCGATGGCTCCGTCGTCGGTCACGGGGTGGAGTTTATGGGGCCTGCTCGCGCAGGCCCGGTTGGTGGCCGCCCTCGCCTCCCAGAGCCGGCGTGGGCCCGAACCGCAGCACGCCCGACGTGACGGTGGCCCGCACCCCGTGGGGCAGATCCAGCGACGCGGTCCCGTGCTCGCTGAGCGCCGCAACCTCCGCCGCCCGCCGAGCGGCGCCGGCC
>JBOGYN010000660.1:0-4087 GCA_050696855.1 Solirubrobacteraceae bacterium
GTCTCAGCATCGATCAGCCGCGAGCGCAGGCCGGCCTCGGCCCCGGCCCGGAGGTCAAGTTCGCGGCGCAGGGATGAGATGAGCGCGTCGGCACCGGGATCGGGTGGCGACGCTGGCGGCGCCGGATCGGGCGCAGCAGGCTCGGGCACAGGAGCCACCGAGCGCGCGAGCACCGGCGGCGCCGGCTCGCTCGGCTGGCGGTCGGCGTCAACCGCGCGGCGGCTGGTCAGGGCGAGCTCGAACTCAAGCCTGGATCGTTCGGCCGGTGACATCGGCGAGCGCGGACCGGAAAATGGATGGCGGGGCTGGCTCTGGACCCGGTCGCGAGCGGCAGCCGCGGTCGCGGCGGCCTGCTCGGCTTCGTCGGCAAGCCGACGAGTCTCGCTCAGCTCGTGCTCGAGCTCGCGGACGCGTTCCTCAGCGGAGGCGAGCTGTCCAAGCGCCTCCCGAGCCCGGTCGGTGTCCTTGGCCCGCCTGGCGAGCTGGCGGGCGAGGTCGAGCCGGAGCGCTCGCTCGGCGTGCTCACGCTGTTCGGCGGCGCGACGGGTGGCCTGCTGGTTCGCCAGGGAATCCGCGAGCCCGTCAGCTCGTGAGCGGGCGTCGGCGAGCTCGCCCTCGAGGTGCTGGACGAGCTTGGTCAGCTCCGACAGAGCCGCCTCGGCCTCGTCGGCTCGGCGCCGGGCGCTCTCGCTCTCGAGCTCAGAGCTCGGTCGGGTGCGCCCGCCGGCCGACAGACCGGGCTCGGAGAACTCGCCGGATCCGCCTTGCGCCTCAGGGGGATCTCGCTCGGCCGTCTCGGGCCCCGGAAACTCGACTGCCGACGGGAGCGGCACCGCCACCGAGCCGAACTGCAACCAGGCCCGAACCCCGAGTTCGGGGGCCAGCGCGGCCGGAACGCTGAAGCTGATCCGCCACATGCCCGGACCGGTACCGGTCAGGCTCGGGGGCTCGGGCATGGCCGGAAACCGGTAACGACGGCCCGGGGCCTCGATCACGAGCATCGGCTGTCCACTCCAGGCCGGGCGGCGACGCCGCCAGCGGCCGGTCACGCGTACGGTCAGGTTCTCGCCGCCCTCGGCGATCCACTCCACGGCCTCGATGCCGAGTGCCGATGGGACTCCGGGCGGGTCGTTCATCGTCTCCGAAGGTATTTCCCCCGGCGGACGGACGGGTCGCGAGGTGGCCCGAGGTCAGCCGTTCTCGGGCCGCGGCCGAAGTTCCTCGGCCAGGGCCTTGGCGTCGGCGAGCAGCCGGTTGGCCTCACCGAGGTCCCCGGCTTCGCTTTGCACTCGCTCACGGGTGCCCGCGAGCTCGGCGCCCATCCGCTCGAGCTCTGAGCGCAGCCCGGCCACCTCGCTGCGCGCGGCCTCGCGCGAGACGCTGACCGAGGCGAGTTCCTCACGCAGGTCCGTGGTCTCGGCGCTGCGGCCCTGAACGCGGGCCTCGGCCTCCGCGAGCTGCTCGCGCAGGGCCTCCACCTCGGTCGCCTGCTGGTCACCGACAGCAGCCAGCTCGGCCGCCTGTCGGTCGTGGACGGCGGCGAGCTCGGCGAGCTGTTCATCGAACTCGGACCGGTCGCGTTCGGCATCGGCTTGGCGCTGATCGAGCTCGCGACGCTGCTCTTCCACCGCCTCGATCAGCCGCCGAAGCTCGGACCCCAGCTGGCCCAGCGTGCTTTCGAGCTCGGACTGGGTGGCATCTCGAGCCTCGAGCTCGGAGTGCGCGCCGGCGAGCGCGCTGCGCAGCTGGGCAGCCTCGGTGCCGCGTTGCTCGAGCTCGGCGTGCAGGGCGGCCACCGTCTCCTTGAGGAGGAGATCGGCGAGTGGACCGGAGCGCGCAGCGTCCGGGGAGTATTCGGGGGCCACCGGCAGGTCCGGAGCCACCGGCAGGTCCGGAGCCACGGGGGGTGGTGCCATCGAACCCGAGACGACCGGCGCGTCGGCTGACCCGGCCGTGGGCAGCGCCGACGGGGCAGCGCTCGCCGAGCCGCCCCGGCCGGCGTGGATGGCGGGCAGCGCGATCACCGCGTCACCTACCCAGACCGCGGCCTGCCCGGCTCGCCGGGGCTCGGCCCAGGCCGGGAGCACGAAACTGGCTCGCCACACCCCGGCCGGCGAGCCGGTGTCGGTACCCGCCTCGGGCGTGAAACGATGACGACGGCCCTCTACCTGGATCACCAGCAGCGGTTCCTCGGCGAGCGACGGCGCCTCGGGGCTCAGCCAGCGGCCGCTCAGTGTCAGGCGCGTCTCACCCGCCGCGACGCGGGCGCTCTGGACATCGTCGATCTCAAGCGGGGTGGGGACAGGCGCGAAGTTGCTCATGCCAGTGGTTCGGCGGGACGGTGAGGCGGGAAAGGCTTCGGCATGACCCTCACAAATCCTCGTAATCGTTGATGGTCGTCCCCGTTCCCGGGCTACTCCCTGACGACGCGGCCAGCTCTGGCCGCCCCACGCACATGCGGGGGCGACCACGCACTAATCGGAGCTGGCGGCCTGCCGGCCCGCGGCGAGAACTCCGGCGATGACTACCGCCGAGACGCTCGCCAGGGCGATCTTGCCGCGTACGCCGCTCATCCGGCGACGCACGTACCACTTGCTGCCTTGCCAGACGGCAAAGCCGAGGAGTTTGTAACCCATGCCCACGATGCTACCCCGTGTCGTGGCGAAGCCGCCAGGCCATCCGGGACTGCAACGACCACAGCTCGATGAAGCCGGGCGACGCCGCTTGGGCGAAGAGGCCGCCGGACTCCGAGAAGGTCGCCAGCTGGGCGTCGTAGACGGCGTGGGGCGAGGCCCGGGTCACGACGCGAGCCGAGCCCTTGTAGAGCTTGATTGCGATCGTGCCCGTGACGAGTTGGTTGGCGGCCTCCATGTAGGCATCCAGATCGGTGCGCAGCGGCTCCCACCAGAGCCCGGCGTAGACCAGGTAGGCCCACTTCTGGTCCAGCGAGACCTTCATCTGGTTCTGGTGGATCGTGCCGACCAGCTTCTCGAGCTCCTGGTGGGCGAGCAGCAGGATCGCGGCCGCGGGCACCTCGTAGATGTCGCGGACCTTGAGGCCGACGATCCGATCCTCGATGTGATCGACGATCCCGACCCCGTGCCGGGCGCCGATCTCGCCCGCGCGCTCGATCAGCTCGACCGGCGAAAGCTGCTCCCCGTTGAGAGCCACCGGCACGCCGGCCGAGAACGCCACCGAAACCACCTCGGGCTCGTCCGGTGCCTCCTCGGGGCGGGTCACGAGCTGGAAGACATCGTCCTCGGGGGCATGATCGAGCTCCTCGATCCAGCGCCCCTCGCTCGAGCGGCCCCACAGGTTGTCATCGATCGAGTACGGGGCGATCTCGGAACCGCCCTTGACCGGAATGCCGTGCTCGCGGGCGTAGGCGGCCTCCTCTTCGCGCCCCATCCGCCACGAGCGCACCGGGGCGATGACCTTGAGCTCGGGGGCCAGCGTGGCCACCGTGGCTTCGATCCGGACCTGGTCGTTGCCTTTGCCGGTGCAGCCGTGGGCGATCGTGTCGCAGCCGGTCTCGCGCGCGTACTGGACGGCGAGCTTGGCGATCAGCGGGCGGCCCAGCGCCGTGAACAGCGGGTAGCCCAATCCGTAGACGGCATTGGCCTTGATCGCCGGGAGCACGTACTCGCGCGCGAACTCCTCGCGAGCGTCGATCACGTGGGCCTCGACGGCGCCGATCTGCATCGCCTTGTCCTTGACGACCCCGTAGTCCTCGCCGGGCTGGCCGAGGTTGACGGTCAGGGCCACCACCTCGGCCTGGTACTCGTCCTGGATCCACTTGAGCATCACGCTCGTGTCCAGGCCGCCGCTGTAGAGCAGCAGCACGCGATGGACGTTTTCGGGGTTGGCGAGGTAGCTCGCGCTGGGCTGAAAGTCGGGATCGGTCATGGCGTGGCCACCGCCAGCCGGTAGGGAGGCTCGATCATCGGAGCCGGAAGGGTAAGCCCTTCAACCGAAGGTCGCCTTGACCTGGTCATGACGCTCGGAGCCGGCCAGGAGCGCGATCCGCCGGGTCGTCGCCGGCCAGACCGTCGGGCGGCGCGCTGGCCCGCAGCGCGAAGATCAAGTT
>JBOGYN010000661.1:0-4120 GCA_050696855.1 Solirubrobacteraceae bacterium
GGCCTTGGACCGGCCTGGTGGGCAACAGCCTGTGGGATTGGCTGAATCTGGTCGCGCTGCCTCTGGCCGTGGCGCTGATTCCGTTCCTCAACGATCTGCGTCGCGAATGGAGCGCTCGCCACTCCGCGTTCACAGCCGCCGGCACGGCGCTGTTCGCCGCCCTGGTCCTGGGCGGCTACCTCGAGAGCTGGCGCTGGACCGGGTTCACGGGCAACACCCTGTGGGCGTGGTTGCACCTGCTGCTGCTGCCGCTCCTGCTGCCAACCGTCATCGTTCCCGCGCTGACCCCGAGGGCGCAGGCTCGGATGACGCCGATGCCGGAGCGCGAAGCTACCAGTGAACCCCGCGCATGAGGTGCGCGAGCGCCACCTGCTCGGTAGAGGCCCGTTCCTCGGGGTCCTTCTGGCCGCGCGAGGCGGCTGAGTCGGGGAAAACCTTGTAGGCCGTGGACAGGATCTGGTCCACGGCTTTGGGGAAGAGGGCATAGGAGACCTCACCGAAAGTCCCCAGGCGGGTGTTGATCTGCTTGGGCTTGGCTCGGATCGCCTCGCAGATCAGATCGGCGGCCTCCTCGGGGGAGATGGTCGGGAAGCTGTCGTAGATCTTGGTGGGCGCGATCATCGGGGTGCGGACAAGAGGCATGTGGATGGTGGTGAAGTGGACGTTGTCGCCGATCGACTCTGAGCCGACCACCCGTGTCCACGCGTCCAGCGCCGCCTTGGAGGCCACGTAGGCCGAGAAGCGTGGCGGATTGGTCTGCACGCCGATCGAGGAGACGTTGATGACCAGACCCGAGCGACGGTCGCGCATGTGGGGGAGCAGCCCCATGATCAGCTTGATCGTCCCCAGGTAGTTGAGCTGGATCGTGCGCTCGTAGTCGTGGAAGCGGTCATAGGAGAGGGCGACCGAGCGGCGGATCGAGCGGCCGGCGTTGTTGACCAGGATGTCGATTGCCGGGTGATCGGCCAGCGCCCGCTCGACCAGCTCGTCAACCGAGGCGGGATCGGCGATGTCGGCCGAGTACGTGTAGGCGACGCCGCCGCTGTCCTCGATCTCCTTCTTGGCCTCCTCGAGCTTGTCGGCGCTGCGCGCCACCAGTAACGGGATCCCGCCCGCCTTGGCGATCTGGAGCGCCGCCGCCTTGCCGATCCCGCTCGAAGCGCCGGTGATCAGGACCGTCTTACCGTTGACGGCGCCCTCGAAGCTTCGGTCCTTGAACAGGTCGGGATCGAGGTTGCGTTCCCAGAAGTCCCACAGCTTGGCCGCGTAGCTCTCCAGCGGCGGCACGGCGATGCCCGAGCCGGCCAAGGCGCGCTCGGTGTCGCGGGTGTCGAACTGGGCGGTGAGCGCGATGTGGCCCAGCACCTCGTCGGGAATCCCGAAGTCGGCCAGGATCGCCTTGCGCACGCCCTTGGCGGCGGGCAGCGCCATCAGCATCCCGATCGTCCCCTTGGGCAGCGCCTTGAGCAGCTTG
This sequence comes from Solirubrobacteraceae bacterium, assembly GCA_050696855.1. Classification (GTDB taxonomy): domain Bacteria; phylum Actinomycetota; class Thermoleophilia; order Solirubrobacterales; family Solirubrobacteraceae; genus Palsa-465. The sequence continues at coordinate 1,475 of JBOGYN010000661.1, forward strand.
GAGTCAATCCGCAGCGACAGCTGGGGCGCGTGGGCGGCCTTGGCGATCGTGTTCATGACGTCGCCCGAGCGCTGAGACTTGGGGCTGGTCAGATGGAAGGCCTGGCCGTCGAGCCCGTCCTGGTGGGCAATGTGATCCAGCGCGTCGGCGACGAAGTCGACCGGCACGATGTTGGTGTAGCCGAGCTCGGGGCCGATCAGCGGAAACCAGCCGGGCAGGTAATGCCGGGCCATCTTGATCGCGGTGAAGAAGTAGTAAGGGCCGTCGATCTTGTCCATTTCGCCGGTCTGGGAGTTGCCGACCACGATCGCGGGGCGGTACACCCGCCACGGCATGTTGGTCTGCGTGCGGGCGAGCTTCTCGGACTCGAACTTGGACCGGTAGTAGGGATGGTCGAGCTTCTGGCCCTCGTCGAACATGTCCTCACGGAACAGTCCCTTGTGCTGGCCGGCGGCGGCGATCGAGGAGACGTGGTGAAAGCGCCCGGCCTCCACCGCGTTGGCCAGCCCGACGGCGTGGCGGGTCCCCTCGACGTTGGCGATCCGGTTGCTTTCCTCGTCGGCGGTCATGTCGTAGACCGCGGCGAGGTGAAAGAAGTGGTCGATTCCGGCCGCCTTGAGCTCGGCCACGGTCTCGTCGGAGACCCCGAGGCGCGAGGAGCCGAGGTCGCCGATCACCGGCTTGATTCGTTCCTCCGCGCCCGAGCCCCAGCGATCGATCAGGGTCGCCAGGCGATCGCCCGAGCTCTCGCGGACCAGGACATAAATATCGCCGGCCGAGCCATCCGGGCCGTTTGCCCGCTCCAGCAGCCGGGCCACCAGGTGTCGCCCGATGAAGCCCGTCGCCCCGGTGACGAAGTACGCCATGCGGTGCCCGGACTACCAGCCGCCGCGCCAGTCGGTGTTGACCGACCGGGCTTTGGCCGCGTCCATGCGGGCGTGCTTGCGCTTATCGAGCCGCCACTGGATCAGTGACAGGGTGAGGATCACGACCGGGAAGAAGGCGATGACGATGAACATCGTGCTGGTGATGGCCTTATCCGTGGTCTCGCCGTAGAAGCCCTGGCCGCCATCGGCGCGGGCCCAGGCCGCCGGCGCGACGCTCAAAAGCGTTCCGGCGAACACGGTCACGGCGAGCAGAAAGCGGGTGCGACGCACGATGATCGAAGCGTATCTGATCGCCCGATAACTGTCTCTCGGTGCGAGTCCGAACTCAGGCGACGGCCGCGGGCTCGGGGCTGCCTACGGCCGCCACGGCCTGGAGCAGGGCCGGGTTGTACTCGGCGGCCCGGGAGGTGACCTCGAGGTGATCGATCGGCACCTCGAAGACGGTGCCCCCGATCGTGATCGCCAGCTCATGTTGCTTGCGGGGCGAGACGCTCTGATCGCGCGAGGTGATCACGGTCGCTGCGGGCACGCGGACCGATCCCAGCCACGGACGGGAGTCAAAGCGGCCGAGCTCGCGGCCGGCTTCGGCGATGTCTCGGGCGGCATGCCGGGTGAGCTCAGACAGCCACCACGACGTCCGCTGCGAATGGGGGATCTTGGCCTGGCGGAAGCCCGCTCGCCAGACGCCGCGCGGGGAAACGGAGAGGCCGAGCTTGAGCGCGCCCATCCACCGCCACGTCTTGACCGTCTCGGGATCCTGGAAGTGCTGCGCGGTACCGCTGAGGACGATGCCGCTGACCGCGTCGCGGTGGTCGCGGGCGATCAACTGGGCGATGGTGCCGCCCATCGAGTAGCCGACGAAGATCGCCGGGGCGAGGTCCAGCGCGCGTACGACGGCGACGGCGTCAGCGGCACAGTCGATAAGTCGGAACGGCTCCATCGCTCGCAGTCCCCGGCCGTGACCGCGGTGATCGATGGCGAGGACGCGGTAGCCGGCGTCGATCAGCGGCTGGTAGGCCGCGTGCCAGTTGAGATCGGCACTGACCGTCCAGCCATGCAGGAGCATCACCGCGGGCCGGGTGGGATCCGGATCCGTGACGCCGCTGTCCCGCAGGAAGAACTCACCCCGACCGGCGATGTTGATCGTGCGCGAGGCCGGCATTTCGTGCGGCGGGACGGGCGGGTACGCGGGCGTACTCATGTCCGGGATGCTACCCACGAGCCGCTCGGCACACCCGGCGCCCGTCCCACCCGACCGACCGGTCCTACCATCAGCGCCATGGCGGTGGTGATCGCATCAGACCTCGGGAAGGACATGGCGGGCGAGCCGCTGCTGCGCAACGTCTCCTTCAAGCTCGAGCGCCGCGACTGCATGACCCTGGCCGGCCGCAACGGCGCCGGCAAGACGACGCTCCTGCGCATGCTCAGCGGGGAGGCATCGGTGGACTTCGGCGAGCTCGTCCTGGCCAAGGGCACCAAGCTCGCGCTCCACGACCAGCGGCCGCCTCGCGACCGAGGCCTGTCGCTGCGTGATTACGTGCTCGCGGGCGCGCCCGAGCTGGTGGCGATCGAGCGCGAGCTGGCCACGCTCGAGCAGAGCATGGCCGATGGCGCCCACGACGACCCGACGCTCGATCGCTACAGCCGCGCCCAGGCCCGGCTCGAGCACGCCGGCGGCTACAACTGGCGCGAGCGCGCGCTCGCCACCCTGCACGGCCTCGGGTTTCGCGACGGATCCGACCTCGACCGTCAGCTCGAC
>JBOGYN010000662.1:0-1553 GCA_050696855.1 Solirubrobacteraceae bacterium
GCCGCGGGGAGTGGCGCTCGCCGGCGGCGTGCTGGTTGGCGTCGGATTGGTGCGCAGGGTGTTCGGCAGACGCCGTCCCGGACTTTGGTGAGAACCTGATCTCCGTGCTCGAAGAGGCTTGCCCCGCCTCGGGCCGCGGCGCGCTTCGCGGTGGCCATCGCGGCGGGTTTCGCGGTGGCCATCCGGCGGTGGGACGCTCCCTGCGCCGCAAGGAAGACCTGCGGCTGCTGACCGGCGCGAGCGAGTTCATCGACGACCTGAACCGGCCCGGCGCGTTGCGGGCCTGCGTCCTGCGCAGCCCGCACGCCCACGCGCGAATCGCCTCGATCGACACCGAGGCCGCTCGCTCGCATCCGAGGGTTGTCGATGTCATCACCGCGGCGGATCTTCCGCCTGAGACCGCGCCCATTCCCATGCGCATGTACCCGCGGCCAGGCATGGAGCGGCTACTGCAACCCGTCCTCGCCGATGGCTTCGTGCGCTACGTCGGCCAGCCGGTGGCGGTCGTGGTCGCGGACTCGAGCTACGCGTCCGAGGACGCCCTGGGCCTGATCGAGGTCGGCTACCAGCCGCTGCCCCCCGTGCTCGACGCGGCCGAGGCGATCGGGGACAGCGCTCCACTGCTTCACCCGCAAGCCGGATCGAACATCGCCGCGCAATGGACGGTGACGAGCGGCGATGTCGATGCCGCATTCGCCTCGGCCGATGTGATCGTCGAGGAGCAGCTGGCATGTCAGCGCCACGGGGCCGTGCCGCTCGAGCCACGGGGTCTGTGCGCCGAGCTCGACGCCGCCACCGGCCGCCTCACCCTGTGGGGCGCCGCCAAGGTCGTCCACACCAATCGCCGGATCCTCAGCCAGCTGCTGCGCTGGGACGAGGAGCGCATCCGCTTCGTGGAGCTGGACGTCGGCGGTGGCTTCGGTGGGCGGGGCGAGTTCTATCCCGAGGACTTTCTGATCCCGTTCTGCGCCATCAGGCTGGGGCGGCCCGTGGCGTGGACCGAGGACCGGGCCGAGAACCTGCAGGCGCTCAACCACTCCCGCGAGCAGCACCACACGATCGCCGTCGCAGCCCGAGCGGACGGCACCCTGCTGGCGCTGCGCGACGACTTCCTGTTCAACACCGGGGCATACGTGCGCACTCACGGGGCAGTGGTCCCGAGCCTGACCGCGGCCCTGCTGCCGGGTCCCTACCGGTGGGAGGCGTACCGGTGCGCGATCCGGCAGGTGGTAACCAACAAGACGCCGGCCGGCACCTACCGGTCTCCCGGGCGCTACGAGGCCAACTTCGTGCGCGAGCGGATCCTCGATATCACCGCCCGGCGCCTGGGGCTGGACCCGCTCGAGCTGCGCCGCCGCAACCTGATACCGGCTGCCGCGATGCCCTACGCGCTCGGGACAGAGGCCGACGGTCACGCGTTGACGCTCGACAGCGGTGACTTCGCGCTCCTCCTTGACAAGGCCGAGAAGCATTTCGACCACGCGGGAATGAAAAAGTGGCGGCGGCGCAAGCCGGCCCGGCAGCGCCGGCGAGGGCTCGGAGCTGCGATGTTC
>JBOGYN010000663.1:0-1611 GCA_050696855.1 Solirubrobacteraceae bacterium
GGGTGGTGCACTCCACGAACTCAGCCATGTGGCCGTCCCTTTCCATCGATGTGTGGGTGTCTCATGCCCCGCTCTCGATCTGCTTCGGGCGACCGATGTTCAGCGCGGCCAGCGGGTCCAACGGCGCCAGCTTCCCCCGGCCACTCCGAGCGAGCACCGCAACCTCCCGGCCCTCGCACGCGTCGCAGTGCTCCTCCCACGCCGCCTGCAAGTCCCGGCGGTTCCTGGTGCCCCACCGCTCGTCTTCGATCTCAGCGACCTCATCCATGAGCCGGCCGACACTTCGACGGTCGATGAACGAGACGACTCGCGGGTGCATCCCGTCCGCACGCTCCAGCACCTTCCGTTCCCGGGCGTGGAGCATCTGCCTCTCCGTCTCAAAGTCACCGTGCAATGGCAGGTTGTAGGCGCGCAGCGCGGTGCGGATCAGGGCCAGCGCCTCGTCGAACGTCGGCTTGCCCGGGTCAGAGCGGATCTGCTCCACCACCTCGGCGACGCTCGGGCGGAACCGGCCGCCGCGCGCCACCAGCATCTTGAGGGCGGTGAGGACCTGCTCGGGCTGGTAGTCGTCGAGGAACACGCGCCACGCCGCAGCCGAGGCGTCGGTGAACTCGCCGGGCCACCCCTCCTCGATCAGGAGGCAGATGGTTTCCCACTCCTCGGGGGTCATGCCGCGTCCCTGCGATGCTCGTCGGCGTCCCGGGAGGCCTCGCCGATCGTCTTCCGGTCCGGGCCCTTGTATCCGCACGAGCAGTCGAGCCGCCAGCCGCCGGCCATGAAATCGCTGGTCAGCGCGACGTGGTGCTCGCTGGATGGCTGGGGCGTGGTCATGCGGACTCCTCGGTCTGGTTGGCTTTGCTCGAGACGGAGTGCAGAGCGGCGAGACGCCGGGCCTGGCGCGCCTCCCGCTCAGAACGGATCGGGACGATGTCGGCGCCGCGGACGGGCAGCGACACCCGGTCCATGAAGTCCTCGAGCTTCTCGTTGCTGCGGAACACCAGCCCGATGCCGTCATGGCGCTTGCCCCGCTCATCGACGAACGGGGCGAGTGCCGCGCCGTCGACCGCTCGGCGGCAGTCGAGGATCGCGGCGTGCATGTCGCCGCCACGGATGCGCTGGCGCTCCTTGATCCGCCGCCCGATCAGCGACAGACGGTCATCGGAGGCCGCGGCCTGGCGGTGGTTGCAGCGTTCCTGCCAGTAGGCGAACACCTCGACGACGGCCGAGCGCAGCTCGGCGTTGCTGTTCCTCTGCGTAGCAGAGGTATCTGTCCTGTCCTGTCCTGTAGGGGGACATTCTGGGACAGGCCGTGACTCGTCGTGACCGTCCAGGACAGAGCGTGACAGTGGCGGCGTATCGTCAGGATCCACGGGAAGTCCACCACGCTGCTTGGCTTTCCGGAAAGCGGCGCCGCCCTTCGCCTGATCGGCCGCGAACCAGTAGATGACGCACTCGAACCGGCCCTTGTCCTCCTGGTAGTCCACGAGCAAACCAAGCGTGACGGCGCGGGACAGGACGTGACCAACCGTGACAAGGTCGACGAAGCAGCCGCGCGCGACGGCCCTCGGACCGGTCTTCACCCGGCCGCCATCGTTCTGCAGCTTCGCCTGG
>JBOGYN010000664.1:0-5134 GCA_050696855.1 Solirubrobacteraceae bacterium
GGTCGGCCCACGCGGCGTGGTGGGGCAGGATCCCGACGTGGAGCATGTCGGGGTTGGTGAGGATCAGATTGCTGCGCTTGCGGATCGCCGCGCGCTGCGCCCGCGGGGTGTCTCCGTCATAGATGGCCGGGCGGATCGCTTTGTGGAGGCCAAAGCGGTGCAGTGAGCGAGCCTGGTCCTGGGCCAGCGCCTTGGTCGGGTACAGGTACAGCGCTCGCGCGGTCGGGTCGGTGGTCAGGACCTCGAGCGTGGGGAGCTGAAAACACAATGATTTCCCGGAGGCGGTGCCCGTGGTGACGATCGTCGGTCCGGCGAACGCGGCCTCGAGCGCTTCGAGCTGGTGCTCGTAGAGCCGCTCGATTCCGGCCGCCTCGAGCGCGCCGATGACGCGCGAGTCGAGGTCGGGCGGAAGCGCGACCGTGCGCGCCGCTCGGGATGGATAGACGTCGTCGTGGACCAGCCGCTCGTCCTCGCGACCGGTGGCGAGCAGCGCTTCCCAGGGCTCGGTTTCTCGGACGGCAGCCACCTTCTGTTCAGTATGGCGGGCGCTCAGATCAGCCCGGCAGGCGGCCTGGAACGGCCTCGCTGCTACGGTCGCGCCGGCTGATGCGCTGCCTCTACGTGGATCTCGACGGGACCCTGCTCGGCCCCGACGCCTCGCTGCTGAGCGGGGCCGACGGCGCCTTTAGCCTGCTCGGCGTGCGAGCGCTCGAAGCGTGCGCCCGGTCCGGGGCCGAGGTGGTCATCTACTCGGGCCGCCGCCAGTCCAGCGTGTTCGACGCGGCGCGACTGATCGGCTCGTCGGCGTTCATCTTCGAGCTCGGTTGCGGCCTGGTCCTCGATGGCGAGCTCGAATGGCTGACCGACGGCCTCGCGCCCTCCGGGGAGAAGGGCACGATCTTCGAGCAGATCGAGGCTTCGGGAGCGCCGGCGCTGCTGCTCGAGCGGTTTGCCGACCGCCTGGAATACCACACGCCCTGGGCAGCGGACCGCGATGTCTCGCATCTCTTTCGCGGCCAAGTCGATGCGGCCGAGATCGACGCCACGCTCGAGGCCGCTGGGTTTGACTGGCTGCGCCTGACCGACAACGGGGTCATCCGCGCAGTCTCCGAACAGCTGCCGGGGTCAGCCACCGTGCACGCCTATCACCTGATCCCGGCTGGAGCGTCCAAAGCGCGGGCGGTGGCCCGCCACATGCAGGCCCGCGGTTACGCGCGCGAGGACTGCATCGCCGTGGGTGACTCACGCGAGGACATCGAAGCGGCCGGTGTGGTCGACACGTTCTGGCTGGTCGCCAACGCGCTCGAGCGAGATGGCTCCCTAGAGGCCCACGTGGCCGGCCGTCCCGGCGTCCGCGTCACCTCCGAGAGCTATGGGGCCGGGGTCTACGAAGCGGTGGTCAGCACGCTGGCCGAGCGACGCTGACGGTCGGGACGGCTCGGCTCTGAACCACTGTTCCGCTCGGCTAAATCGAGCTCGGGCTCCGCGACTGCGGCCCGTTCTTCGAGCCCTTGGGCGTCTCCCACCGCCCAGCTGAGTCGCTCGACCAGCTGAGTCTGGAAATGCCGGGATTCGAAGTCCTGAGCGGTGACCCGCTCGGTCAACATGACCGCGCGGTCGTTGCTCTCGGGCTGTCCGTTGGCTGTCACGATGATCTGTGGCATGGGGGCTCTCCTCCGGATGTACTTGAACGCTTTAGAGCCTGTCAAGAACAGCTTCAGCCCCAGTAAACATCCGGTGTCAATTCGGGTGCCCTCTGGTAAACACGCCCCGGATGCGCTCGCGTACGCGCCGCCAGAACCCGGCCCGTACGGCTGGACGCCAGCGCGCGGATGGCGGCACCGTGGTGCGAACCACCGCCACCCAGTCCTCGAGCGGGAGCTCGCCAGAGATCAGGCGCCCGAGCGCGCGGGTAACCGGTGCCTCGATCCCGGCTCGGGTGAGCGCCTGGGCGAGCAGCGGAACTGACTCGAGCGCCTCGACGGCCTGGCCGACGCGAGCCGGAATCTCGGCGGCCGGTACGCCCTCGGCGAGCAGCTCACCGGCGCGGCGGTTGCGGCTCTGGGGGGCGAGCGCGGTGGCGACCAGATCGCCGGTTCCAGCCAGACCGATCAGCGACTCGGGGCGCGCGCCCTCTGCTTCCGCCCAACGCCACACCTCGGCGAAGATGTGACCGGCCGCCGCCCCAGCGGCGTTGAGACCCTGGGCCACGGTGGCGCCCGAGGCGAGCGCCGCGGCGTTCTTGGCCGCACCGGCGAGTTCGACGCCGACCGGGTCGTTGGACTCCTCGCAGACCACCCCGGCGCGAATGAAGACCCCGGCGAGCGCCTTGGCCAGTGACTCCTCGGTAGACGCCGCGACCAAGCCGGCACCTTCACTGACCATCTCGCGCGCGTGGGCCGGGCCGCCGATGCAGGCCGTGCGGTGATCGCCAAAGCGGCCGCGCAACAGCGTGGTCGGCGGACTCCCGGCGGGCGGCACCAGGCCTTTGGCCAGCGACACGACCGCCGCCTTGTCAGGGAGCCCGCGCTGCTCGAGCTCGCGGATCACATCCTCGAGTCCGATAGAGGGCACGCCGAGGAACACATAGTCAGCACGCGCGAGGCCGGCGCCGGCGTGCTCGATTCGCAGCTCCCGGGGGAACTCGACGCCAGCGAGGTAGCTGCGGTTCTCCCGGTCATCCTGGAGACGGTGGGCCTGCTCCTCGGTGCGGGCCTGGAGTGTGGTGCGCAGACCCCCGCGGGCAAGCAGCACCGCCACGGCGGTCCCGAACGAGCCGGCACCGATGACGACCGCCCGCTTGGTGCCGGGCGCAGGCAGGTGAATGGATGGTCGGGGAAGCGGCGGCATCTTGTGCCTCTACCCGCCTGGCCTTGATGGCACTAAGCCCGTCCAGCCGTATTCGCCGTGGGGGGCACTAGGCGGCCCCGCGCGCGCGGGCCGGCTCGCCGGTCTGAGCGTCATGTGCGACGGCGTCGGCAAGCGCACCGGCTGCGGCGGCCATGTCGCCGAAGGCATCGGCGACGGCGGCCGCGTCCGAGCTGGTGATCGCCCGATTCAACCCGGCCACCGCGGTGTCAAAACGAGCCCACAGGTCGTCCGGTCCGCGCCGGCCGGTCCCGGGCCGCAGCTCGTAAGGCGGCGCGGCACTCTCGGACCCGGGGACCGGACGCCAGTGCAGCCCAGCGGCGTGCGCGTGCTCCCACGCCACCTGCTCGGCGGAGGCCGCTTCGGACAGCGCCCGGAGGCGGCCGGAGAATCCGGCGTCGGGCGGCGCGAGCTTGTGGGCGCGCATGGCTCCCGCCCAGCCGTCGCTGGCGTGACGGACGGCCCGCATGATCTGAGCGCGCTCGCGGTCGAGCTCGTCGGAGAAGCTCACCGCTGCCGCTCGCCCTCGTGGCCGCCGTTGGTAGCGCTCGGCTGGCCGGATTCGGCACGCCCGACCGACTCGCCGCCCCAGAAGTCGTCCGCGCTCGGACCGGAGTCAGGTCGCGTCGCGTCAGCCCCGCCGCTATAGCTCTGGTCAAGGACGCGCTGAAAGTCCGAACGCTTGATCCGAACCCGACGCCCCACGCGCAACGCGGGCAGTGACCCCTGGTCGATCCAGTTGCGGACCGTCTGCTGGTTGAGCTTGAGCGTCTGCGCGACCTCGGCGACGGTCAAATAGATCTCGTCGGGATCAGGGATAGCTGGACTCATGGGGCCACGATCTCCGGTTTGTTTGCCAATTGAGACAAACTGGTACCAATTCAGAGTTATACTAGCGCTCACGGACGACGCATTCGCGTCCAGTCACGAGAAAGGTCTGCAAACCGCGTGGAAACCGACGGTCGGCATGCCAAGCCGGGTGGCAGGGAGATAGAGGTAGAGGACAACGTCGTGCGGCTCCCGCGCGATTGGCTCGGTCCGCGAGAGGAGCTGATCCCGTTCGGGCCGTCCGCCGAAGTCGAGGACGACGGCCTGGCCACGCCGCCCTCGACGCATGACTTCTGGGGCGAGCCGGCCACGGGTCTCTGGGAGTCGGACCCGGGCACTGCCGAGCCGATGCCGCGGCGCATGGGCGGGCACCGTCGCGCGGCTGGGATTGCGGCACTCATCGCGGCGAGTGTGGCGGCGTTGGTCTTCGCTCTGGGTGGCGGTGCGACTCACCATCGTGAGCTGTCGGCCGCGACGAACCGCGCCGCTCCAACCCAGACTGCGTTGACCAGCCTTACCCCCGGTCGCGCGCTCCCCTCGCTGACGGCGAGGGGCGGTCACCCGGCTGGCCATCGCTCATCGAGCGCCGCCCGCCGGCCCGCAAAACCACGGGTCAAGCGCCGCACCGCTCACCGCGGCCGCAGACACGTCACCCAGGCCGCGACCGTCCAAAGGGTCCGTTACAGAGCGCCGGCCGCGAACTCCTCGGCCCCGGCGACGAGCACGAGCAGCGCGTCGCCGCCGACCCCGGCCGCACCGAGCGGCAGCACCCAGGCGTCCGCCGCCCAAGCCTCTGGATCCACACACCAACCAGCGCTCGGAGCCGCCGGAGCTCTGGCTCCGGGCAGCTCCCCTGACTCGTGAGGAGAGTCGACATGACGAAGTTCCTGCGCCACCTCCAAGCCAACCTGGTCGCCTACCTGGCCCTCTTCGTCGCGCTGGGCGGGACCGGTTACGCGGCCCTCCGCCTGCCGGCCGGGAGCGTCGGTGCCCGGCAGCTCAAGAACCACTCGATCACGCCCATCAAGCTCGATCGGCGCTCGACTGCGGGGTATGTCCGGGACTGGATCACGATCGACTCGCAAGGCCGGATCCTCGGCTCAAGGCCGAAGGCTCACCTGACCGTGTGGAGGCCTTCGGGGCCTGCCGTGGGCGGCCTGATCCAGTGGAGCCAGCCGCTGTCGCCGAAATGCGTCGCGTTCGCCAACGCCGAGAACAGCGGCCCTCCCTTCTCCTATGCGACCGCCGAGGTGGCCAGCGGTGGTCCCAAGCACGACGGCGACACATACGTGTATCTGTCAGCGCCGGCGCCGGCGGTCAACGTCGTCGTGGTCTGCCCACAGCCCTGAGATGGTGGCGACGGCTGATCACTCACGCCGGCGTCGCCGCCAGCTTGCCAGTCGCGGCGGGCTGCTCGTCGTGGCGCTATGCCTGGTCT
>JBOGYN010000665.1:0-6237 GCA_050696855.1 Solirubrobacteraceae bacterium
AGTCCTCCCCGCCCTCGCCATCGCTGCCGCCGAATGCCGCCTGGGCCTCCGCCTGCGCGAACTCGGTGTCGCTTTGGATGTCGACCTTCCAGCCGGTCAGGCGCGCGGCGAGGCGGGCGTTGAGGCCCTCCTTGCCGATCGCAAGTGCGAGCTGGTCGTCGGGGACGACGACCGTCGCCTCCTTGCCCTCGTCGTCGAGGTAGACCTCGCGGACGCGGGCCGGCGACAGGGCCTTCGCGACGAAGCGCGCAGGCTCGTTGTTCCACGGGATGATGTCGATCTTCTCGCCGCGCAGCTCGGAGACGACCATGCGGACCCGCGAGCCTCGCGGGCCGACGCAGGCTCCCACCGGATCGACGCCGTCGACGTGGGAGACGACGGCGATCTTCGAGCGGTACCCAGGCTCGCGGGCGACGCCGGTGATCTCCACCAGGCCGTCAGCGATTTCGGGAACCTCGAGCTCGAACAGTGACTTGATCAACTCGGGGTCGCGGCGCGAGACGATGATGCTCGGCCCCTTGGTCGAGTTCGAGACATCCTTGATCACGGCCTTGATCCGCTGTGAGTGGTCGTAGCGCTCGCCGTCGACCTGCTCTGACTTGGGCAGCAGTGCCTCGACGCGCTCGCGCAGCTGAACCAGGGTGTAGCGCGAGTCGGACTGCTGCACGATGCCGGTGATCAGCTCGCCCACTCGGTCGCGGTACTCCTCGAACATCATGTCGCGCTCGGCCTCGCGGATCCGCTGCAGGATGACCTGCTTGGCAGTCTGGGCGGCGATCCGTCCGAAGTCGTGCGGGGTGACGTCCTCGGTCTCGATCTGATCCTCGTACTCCTTGAGCTTCTCGAGGTCGATCTCGGGCTCGAGTGCCTCGCGCATCTCGCCCGTCTCGGGGTCGACGGTCGGCTGCTGGTCCTCGGTGGCCTCGACGAGCAGCTGCTCTTCGAGCTCCGGCGGGATCTTCAGCTCCCAGACGATGAAGTCACCGCTGTCGCGGTCCATCTCCACCTTGGCGTAGGGCGCCGATCCGGGCGTCTTCTTGTAAGCGGAGAGAAGCGCGTCCTCGAGCGCCTCCATCAGCTTCTCATGGGAAATGTTCTTTTCCGCTGCGAGGCCTCGTACGGCCTCGACGATCTCCTTGGACATGGACTCAGTCTCCGGGTACGAGGTTGGAGCGGACGATCTGCTCGTAGGGAATCGTGACCACGCCGTCGTGGGCGGCGATGGTGATCTCCCGATCCGAGGCGCCGACCAGCTCACCGGTCAGCTGCTTGTGCGCACCCTCGGGCAGCGCCGCGTCACCGCGGAGCCGCACGCGGGCACGCCGGCCGAGAAAGCGCGCGTAGTGCTGGGGCTTGGTAAGGGGGCGGTCCTGACCCGGCGATGAGACCTCGAGCGAAAAGCGCTCGCGGTAGTCACTCAGGTGGCCCGACACCCGCTCGCAGACAGCCAGCGTCACGCCGTCGGGATGGTCGATGAAGAGACGCAGGGTGAAACCCGAGACGACTTCCGCCAGCAGTACCTCGACCTCGGGCTCGAGCCCGGCAAGTCTGGCTTCGATCTCGGTCTGCAGGGCATTCACTTTCTCCTCCGTCAATTACTCGTCAACTCATAAAAAAAGCGGGCGAGCGCCCACTTTCAGGTCCTACTACCGGGAAGCGCCCGGACGAAAGCTGTGTCTTGAGGGTAGCACTGCGGGGCCGCCTTGGGGGCGGCGGCCCGGCGCCGCTAATCGGCCGCCCGGGCCCGGGCCCGGTCGCGGTAGACACGGTAATCGCGGCGTCCGGGCTGCAGGCAGGCGGCGAGCACGAGGGGATGGCGGGCCTCGGCGTGTCGGCCGAGCAGCTGCAGCGACCGGCCCAGGCAAAAGAGCGCGTAGTCGTTGGTCGGCGCCCGGTCGATCACGGCCTGAAACTCGGCGGCGGCCTGCTCGTATTTCTGGACGTGAAAGAAGACCCGGCCGAGCGCTTCGCGGATAGAGGTCTGCTCGGGAGCGAGATCGCGCGCGCGGGCGAGCGGGATCGCCGCCTGGTGCCAATCCCCGGCTTCCAACAGCTCGGTACCGCGGCGAAAGAGTTCGTAGACGTCATCCATGGTCACGGAATTTTAGGACCCTGGGGGCGGATTCCCGGCCGCGCGGGCCGCGGCGGCAGCGCCCACAGCGCGCGCACACGCCCGCTCAGCCCGAGTCCCTCGCGAAGCTGCTGGCGCAGTGCGCGTCGCGCACCGGGGATCCGCACGCCGTCCGCGCCGCGGTAGCGCGCCAACCGCAGCGCACGCACGTAGCCGGCGGCGGCGGGTGAATCACGGAAGCGGTGTTCGAGATCGGTCAGGGTCACGCCGGCGGCCAGCGGACGTCCGCTGCGAGCCAGGGCTCGCTCTAGCTCGCGCAGCCGCTCTTCGGTGCTCAGCGCGCTCCGACGTAGTCCGGCGCCCAGCCAGCCTGCCAGCGCGATCGCTGCCAACACGAGCGCGATCACGATCGGGCTGTCCCCGCCGCTCCGAGCCCGGCGGGTCCGGGCCGCGGACGGGGTCGCCGTGGCCTGGAGGCCGTGGCTCCCCGGAGTGTTGTGGCCAGAACCGGGCAGGTTCTTGACGAAGGGCAGCGCCGTGCGGCCTCCCAACGCGGGTGCGACCGGCGGGGTGGGATCAAAGCGGACCCAGCCGTAGCCGGGAAACCAGACCTCGACCCAGGCGTGGGCGTTGATGTCGGTGACTACAAACGCTCCGTTGGCGCCGGATCGGGTGCCGGCCGTGAAACCGGCCGAAACCCGGGCCGGCACCCCGGCCATGCGAAGCAGCAGGGCCATCGCGCCCGAAAACTGCTGGCAGTAGCCGATCCGGTCCTGGAAGAGGAAGCTGACCAGGGGATCGCGACGGACCGGCGGGTCTTCGTTGTAGGCGTAGCCGCGCAGCAGGTAGCGCTCAATGCGGACCGCGAGCGCATACGGGCTGCGGGCCCCGGCGGCCAGGCGGCGGGCGAGGGCGTAGACGGGGCCGTAGGGCGAGTGCGCAATCGCGGCGGCGCCGGTCGCGGCGTTGACACCGCCGGCCGGGACAAGCTGCGGCGTCCGATGAGAGCCGTAAAAGCCCGGGAACACGATCTGCGGGTAGCGAATGGCCGGGACGCCGGCCTCGGGCAGTCGAATCGAGCGGTAGTCGTCGAGCACGTAACGCGGGTAGGCGCGCCCGGCGTTCTCGAGCTGGATCGCATCGGGGTGCGGCGAGTAGGTGTTGACGACGTAGCTCGTCCCCGGTCCGAGCGTGCGGTTGGCGACCCAGGTCCCGTCCGAGGGGCCCGGGGCGGCGTTCCCCGGCACGGCGAGCGGATCAGAGGCAAAGCCCGAGGCGATCACGTCGTTGGTCTGCATCCCGGCAATGTGCACTTTGATCGTCTGCGACCAGACGTCGGCCGCCGCCCGGTCGGGTGGCGGCAGCCGGGCGCTCGAGACCGTCCCCCGCACCCAGGCGCGACCATTGAAGACGTCGAGGTTCTCCGCCTTCCAGTAGTCGCCGGTCTTGGCGTCCACGCTCATCACCACGTGGCCCTTGCGGGGCCAGTGAAGCGGACCGTAGGTCTCATTCCAGACGAAGGCGTCGACATGCGGACGCACCACTCCCCCCGCCCAGGCCCGGTAATTGAGGAGCGCCCGGTGCTGGTCAAGGCGCGGCGCGGCCACCGCCCCGACGGCGCCGGCGAGCAGCGCGAGGACCAGCGCGGCGGCGGCGGTCTCGCGGCGCAGGCGTTCGGCCCACATGAACGCGGCCAGCAGCGCGAACAGGACCAGTCCCTGCGCGTAGGGCAGCTCCGGGCGCACGAGCGTGGCCGGGACCACGGCCAGCGCGATCAGCGGCAGCGCCGCCCCGGCGCGACGCAGGTCGCCGAGCGCCTCGGGCGCGAAGGCGAGGACGACTGCGGCGTCCAGCAGCAGGACGGCGGCCCCGAGCGTGGTCACCATTCGCACCCAGGGGCTCGCGCCGGTGTAGGGCACCACCGCGGACGGCAGCCCGGCCAGACCGTCGCCGATGTGGCGGGCGCTGACCGCGATCTTGACGTGCCAGAACAGGTGCCAGGGCAGCCCGGCGATCGGCAGCGCGAGCAAGCACAGGGCGACGGCGGCGACGATCGCCGGGGTGCGCCCGAAGCGCCGCAGCACCGAAACCGCGCCGGCCAGGACGACCGCCAGCCCGAGCAATCCCAGCAGCCGCCCGGTCGGCGCGCCGGCAGTCAGGCGCGTCCAGCGCAGGACGCCGTAGAACCCCAGCCCGGCGAAGGCGGCCAGCCGGATCACCGTCCGCACCCCAGCCGACAGCTCGCGTCCGGGCGTGCTCGGGGCCCGCGCAAAGCGCGGCGGGACGGTGACCGTCGAGGCGCCCGCACTCACAACGAGTGGACCTCCCGCGCCCTCGGGCGCTCGGGCTCGCGGCGGGTCCCGAGCAGGAAACCCCGACACCCGGAGACGTCGAGCGTGGCCAGCGCGGAGCCACGCACGCCGCGCGGCCGTCCCCCGCTCAGGCTGGCGTGAGGGACCACAAGTACGACGGCACCGCCGCCGAGCTCGGCCGGGTGCGACAGCCGTTCGGGCGCCCGCGCGGCCACGTAGATCATCGCCCCCAGCCGACCCCCCGGGGCCCCGATCACGGGGGCACGGGCGTCGGGGCCGCCGGTCACGAGCGCCAGCCGCCCGTAGGCGGCCGGCCAGCTGATCAGCTCGCGGTCGATCGCGGTCGCGCGCTGCTCACCGGTCAGCAGCAGCCCACAGCCGCCGCCGCGGGCGAGTTCCAAGGCCAGCGAGGCGGCGGCGCGAACGGCGGCGTCGAGTTCCTCGGCCGGTCCGCTGCCGCGGGTGTCGAGGACGACCAGTGGCCGGGTATCGCCGTCGGCGTGAAGCCGGCGCTCGATCAGGCCGGCGCCGCGGGCCACGGCCGGCCAGTGGATCCGGCTGGCCGGCGTCCCCGGCCGGTAGGGGCGCAGCCCGTCGAGGTCGACCGCGGCCAGCGTCTCGGCGGCGTCGGTGCCGTCGAGGAGGTGCAGGCGCCGTCCCCGGCCGGCGCTCAGCCAGCGGACGGGCTCGGTGCGAGGCAGGACGAGCAGCGTCTGGTCGGGCTCGGCGCTGCTCGTCTGGACCCGCGCCAGCTCGAGCGGATCGCGGACGTGCAGGATCGGGGGGGCAAGGGTATGCAGTCCCCGGCGAGGGAAGCGGGTCACCACGCGCACATGGGCGCAGCGGCCGCCCTGCAACGGTGACAGCGGCCCCGAGAGCTCGAGACGCGAGCCCGTAAAGGGGTCCACCACCTCCGCCCCGGGAAGTCCCAGCGGTCCCCGCGAGACGACGATCGTGGCCGCCAGCGGCTCGCCCTCGACCACGCGGTCGACCCGCAACTCGCGCCGCGCGACCGACCCGCGGGCGCTGGTCCACACCCACGCGGGAGTAACCAGCCCGGTCAGCATCAGCGCGACCGCGGGCACGAACAGCGGCGCGGCATCGAACAGGAACGCGATCAGGATCATCACCGCCCCGGCGGCCAGCACCGCACCGGCCCGGGCCGCGAACAAACGCGGCGGTTGCATCACAGCGCTCGGGTGTTGGCCACCGCGTCGGCGATCACGTCGCGAGCGCCGCCGCGAGGAGTCTCCGGAGCGAGGACCAGGCGGTGGGCGAGGACGGGCTCGGCCAGGGCCTGGACGTCGTCGGGGAGCGCGTGGTCGCGCCCGGCCAACATCGCGTGCGCCTTGGCCGCCCTGAGCAGCATCAAGCCGGCCCGCGGGCTGGCACCCAGGTCGACGCGCGGATCCTCGCGGGTGCGCCAGAGCAGGCGGACGACGTAGTCGCGCAGGGGGCCGGTGGCCCTGATCCGACCGGCCGCGTCTTGGGCGGCGAGCACCTCGGCTGCGGTAGCCACCGGGCGCAGGCTCAGGACCTTGTCCCCGGTCTCGTGGGCAGCGAGCATCCCGGCCTCGGCCGCGTGGTCGGGGTAACCGAGCGAGATGCGGATCATGAAGCGGTCCACCTGAGCCTCGGGCAGCGGGTAGGTGCCCTCGTACTCGATCGGGTTCTGGGTGGCCACGACGAGGAACGGGTCGGGAAGGGGCCGGGGTGTGCCCTCCACGCTCACCTGGCGCTCCTGCATGGCCTCGAGGAGGGCGGCCTGGGTCTTGGGCGGCGTGCGGTTCACCTCGTCGGCGAGGAACAGGTTGGTGAACACCGGGCCGGGCCGGAAGGCCAGCTCGCCGCCGA
>JBOGYN010000666.1:0-25213 GCA_050696855.1 Solirubrobacteraceae bacterium
GAGCGGCGCCCGCGGCCCCGGCGGCGCCAGCGGCGAGACCGCCGTGGTGGGAACCGTCCAGACGGTCGGTCTGGCGGTCGGCTTTCTCTTGCTCTCCCTCAATCAGGCGGTGCTGGGTTCCCCGGACGCGCTGCTGTTCGGCACCTTCCTGGGGATCACCCAGGGCCAGGTGCTCGCGCTGCTGGTGATCGCGGCGCTCGCCATCGCGGTCCTGGCCGTGATCGGCCGGCCGCTGCTGTTTGCGACCGTCGACCGCGAGGCGGCCCAGGCGGGCGGAGTCCCGGTGGCCCGGCTGGATGCGGTTTTCCTGGTCGTGCTCGGCCTGGCGATCGCCGCAACCAGCCAGCTCACGGGAGCCCTGCTCGTGTTCGCGCTGCTCGTCGCCCCCGCCGCCTGCGCCCAGCTGATCACCGCCCAGCCCGTGGCGGGCCTGGCCCTGAGCGTCGCCTTCGCCCTGGGAATTATCTGGCTGGGTCTCGCGCTGGCTTACTTCTCCGTCTACCCGGTCGGCTTCTACGTGACCACGATCGCCTTTGCCCTCTACGTCGGATTGCGTCTGGGCGCCTGGGCTCGACGCCGCTGATGTTCGCCCACGAGTTCGTCCGCAACGCCTACCTGGCCGGGACCTTCATCGCCCTGGCGTGCGGCACGATCGGCTGGTTCGTCGTGCTGCGCAGCCAGGTCTTCGCCGGTGACGCCCTCAGCCACGTCGCCTTCGTGGGCGCGATCGGTGCTGCCGCGCTGGGGGTCGACGAGCGGATCGGGCTGTTCGCGCTCACGCTCGCCCTGGCCGCCGCGCTCGGGCTGACCGGCGCCCGCGCCCGGAGCGACGACACCGCGATCGGGATCGGCTTCGCGTGGATCCTGGGCCTCGGCGTGCTGCTGCTCGCCGTGCTGGCCACCAGCGCCGGCGGGGGCAGCGGGATCACCACCGCCAACACGCTGTTCGGCTCGATCTACTCGCTGAGTTCGAGCGCGGCGTGGCTGGCCGCGGCGATCGCGGCCGCGGTCACCGGGCTGCTGCTGGCCGGAGCACGGCCGCTGCTCCTGAGCACGCTCGAGCCCGAGCTGGCCGCGCTGGCGGGAGTCCCGGTCAGGCTGCTCGGCGCCGGGTTCCTCGCTGCGCTGGCCGTCGTGACCGCGGAGAGCACTCAGGCGGTCGGAGCGCTGCTCCTGCTCGGGCTGATCGCCGCGCCGGCGGGTGCCGCCCGGGCCGCGACCGCTCGGCCTTTCGCCGGCCTGGCTCTGGCCGGAGGGTTCGCCGTGGTGGCGATGTGGGGCGGGCTGGCCCTCAGCTACGCGTTCTCCGCGCTGCCCCCGAGCAGCGCGATCATCGGGCTGGCGGCGGCCATCTACGGGACGGCCGCCCTGATTGCCCACCGGCGCGGACGGGCGGGGACGCTCAGCTACGCCGCGAGCGGCGGCGACTAGTCCGCGGCCCGGCGGGCATGCTCGGGCGGGAGTCACAGCTCGAGCCGCCGCCGGAACCACGGGACGCGGGGAGATTTCTCGCCCGCGCACGGCGAGGCGCACATTCGCCGTTGTCAGCTGGGGTCGCAAGGCGACGGCGGGCGATGCAGAGCGCGGGGATGCTCTGCTTTCGCCACCCGACTCCTCCGTTTCGGCGACTGCAGCTCGACATGCCGCCAGGGTGGCAAGCCGGGCGTCAGCTTTCCGTAAGGGTTCGCTCATAATTTGCTGAGCGAGCCTCCTGCCTGGGCCGCGGACTCGAGCCCGGCGGGCCCGCATCAGCGGGGGCCGCGGGCAGGTCGACCCGCACCTCGAGGCCGCCGTCGGGGCGCGCGATCACCTCCGCGCTGCCGCCGTACGCCTCGGTGACCGAGCGCACGATCGACAAGCCGAGCCCGAATCCGGCCACCGAGCGGTGGCGCCGGCGGAACGGCTGGGTCAGTTCGGCGGCCTCGACTTCGTCGATCTGCTCGCCCCCGTTGACGACCACCAGCCTGATGCGACCCTGCACGGTTCGGGTGCTGACGTCGAGAAAGCCGCCCGGCTCGTTGTGATGGATCCCGTTGTCAAGGAGGTTGGCCAGCAGGCGCTCGACCAAGGCGGGATCGGCGAAGGTCGCCGCGGGCTCGAGATCGTCGTGCACGACGACGCGGGCCTCATGGGCGCGGGCCCGCAGGTCGGTGATGCAGTCGCCGGCCAGCGCCGCCACGTCGACTTTTTCACCCGGCCCGGCCGCCGCCTCGCTGCGGGCCAGCGTGAGCAGACTCCCGATCAGGCGCTCGCAGCGGTCGACGGTCTCGCGCACCGTCTCGCCCATCGCCCGCAGCTCGACCCGGCTGGCCTCGGGATCGGCGAGGGTCACGTCGACCTCGGTCCGCATGATGGCCAGCGGCGTTCGCAGCTCGTGGGAGGCGTTGGCGACGAAGTGGCGCTGGCTGGCGAAGGCGGCGTCAAGGCGCGAGAGCATCCCGTCGAAAGTGTCGGCGAGCTCGCGCAGCTCGTCGGCCGGTCCGGCCAGCGCGATCCGCTCCCCGAGATTCTCGCCCGAGACACGCCGGGCGGTGGCAGTGATCTCGCGCAGCGGACGGAGCGCGCGCCCGGCCAGCAGATAGCCGGTTCCGACCGCGACCACGGTCATGGCCAGCAGCGCTCCGAGATACTCGAGCAGGAGACGGTTCAGGGCATCGGCGGTGAGCTGATGCTGAATCGCGTGCGCGAGCTTGACCTCCTGAGACCCGGGCGGCGAGCCCAGCGCGCGGCTGAGCAGGCCGTCAGCCGAGTCGGCCGGGCGGCCGAGACGCCGGAGGGTGGTGCTGAGCTGGTGATGGTCGCGCAGGCCGTTGCGGACCAAGACGTAGCCGATCGTCAGCAAGACGGCGCCGGTGACCAGGAAGACCGCCCCGTAGAGGAGGGCGAGCCGCAGGCGGATCGTCGGCGCGGGCCGGGGAACGGCCATCACGCCATTCGGTACCCGACCCCGATCACCGTCTCGACCACCGGGGGATCGCCGAGTTTGCGCCGTAGCGTCATGATCGTCATGCGGACCACGTTAGTGAACGGGTCGGTGTGCTCGTCCCACACCCGCTCGAGGAGCTCCTCGGCTGACACGGTGGCGCCGTCGGCCGCCATCAGCGCCTCGAGGACCGCGAACTCCTTGCGGGCCAGCTCGATCTCCTGCCTGTCCCGGGTCAGCCGGCGCCGGGCCGGATCGAGCTCGAGCTTGCCGTGATTGAGCACCGGAGGGCGGCTGGGCGCCGCCCGGCGGGCCAGGGCATGGATCCGGGCCACCAGCTCGGCGAAGCGGAAGGGTTTGGGAAGGTAGTCATCGGCGCCCATCGAGAGCCCCTCGATCACGTCATCCAGGGTGCCGGCCGCGGTCAGCATCAGGATCCCGGTCTCCGGGCGCTCCCCGCGGACGGCTCGGCAGACGTCGTCGCCGTGCACGAGGGGCAGATCGCGGTCGAGGACCAGGACGTCGTAGCGGACGACCCGAGCCTTGATCAGCGCCTGCTCGCCGTCGGCGGCAAGGTCGACGGCGATTCCATGCCGCCGCAGCCCGCGCGCGATCGCGTCGGCGAGGCGCCGCTCGTCCTCAGCGATCAAGACACGCACCCCTGCAGCATGATGCGTGGCACGTAAGAACTCCATAAGTGGGCCTCAACTGAACGAGCCCGTTCAGCATTACACTGAACGACGTCACAACGATTCATGATATGTTCTCGGGCGGATGGCGCCCGATCAGAACCTCGCCGAGAAGGGTATGGCGGTCGGCCTGCGCGCGCTTAACAAGGTCGCCTCCTCTTCGGCCATCGACCGGCTGGGACTGCGCCAGCCCGCCGTCCGCCTGCTGCACGGCGCGAGCAAGACGACGGGTCGTACCGCGGCCCGAGCCGGGCGGACCTTCGCCGCCGCCCAGCGCCTTTCGCGACCCGCTCGCCAGCCGCGCGCCGCGCGCAACGATCTCTTCGACCTCGAACCCTCCGACGAGCAGCAGATGCTCCGCGACTCGGTCCGCGAGTTCGCCCTCGACCGGCTGCGCACGGCCGCGCCCGACGCGGACGCGTCGTGCGCGACGCCGCCCGGCCTGCTCACCCAGGCGGGCGACCTCGGCCTGACCATGGTCGGCGTGCCCGAGGAGCTCGGGGGCGCCGTGCAGGAGCGCTCGGCCGCGACCACGGTGCTGATGTGCGAGGCCCTCGCCCAGGGGGACATGGGCATCGCGGTGGCCTGCCTGGCCCCCGCCGCAGTTTCCACCGCGCTGGGCCTGTGGGGCGACGAACAGCAGCAGGCCACTTACCTCCCCGAGTTCGTGGGCGAGGACATCCCCGCCGCCGCCGTCGCGATCATGGAGCCGCACCCCCTCTTCAATCCGTTCGCGCTCACGACCACCGCGCGGCCGGCTGGGGGCGGCTACGTCCTCTCGGGTGTCAAGGCGCTCGTGCCCCGGGCCGCCGACGGCGAGCTGTTCATCGTCGCCGCCGATCTGCCGGGCGAAGGCCCTTCCCTATTCATCGTCGAGTCCAAGACCGCTGGGGTCAGCGTCGCGTCCGAGCCCGCGATGGGCATCCGCGCCGCGGCGACCGGACAGCTGATCCTCGAGGACGTGCAGCTCCCCGCCACGGCGCTCCTGGGCGGCGCCGAGCCGTCGGTCTACGCCGAATGCGTGCAGCTGGGCCGCCTCGGCTGGTGTGCCCTGGCGGTCGGCACCGGCCAGGCCGTGCTCGACTACGTAGCTGAATATGTCAAGGACCGCAAGGCGTTCGGCGAGCCGATCTCCAACCGCCAGGCGGTCGCCTTTACCGTGGCCAACATCGCGATCGAGCTCGACGGCCTACGTCTGGCCACCTACCGCGCCGCCGGCCGCGTAGATCAGGGGCTTGAGTTCTCCCGCGAGGTGGCGCTCGCGCGCCGCCTGTGCGCCGATCGCGGGATGGCGATCGGCTCCGACGGCGTCCAGATGCTCGGCGGCCACGGCTTCGTCAAGGAGCACCCGGTCGAACGCTGGTACCGCGACCTGCGCGCCGCCGGTCTGATGGAAGGCGCCCTGCTCGTCTAAACGGGCGGATCACCAAGCCATGATCAACCTCGAGATCCCCAAGAAATTCGGCACCCTGGTCAGCCAGTCGCATCAGGTCGCCACCGAGATCTTCCGGCCCAACTCGCGCAAGTACGACACCGCCGAGCACGAGTACCCCAAGGAACTCGACATGCTGGCGGCGCTGATCGACGGCATGAACGAGAGCGGCTCGCTCGGCGGCGCGGGCGCGGGTACGGTCGGCGGCGGCTCCAATGGCTCCGCCAAGACCAAGGCCAAGACCAAGGCCAAGGCCACGGCGGAGACCGGCAACCGCAACGGCTCCAACATGGCCAGCCTGCTGGGCCTGATCGAACTCTGCTGGGGCGACGTCGGGCTGCTGCTGGCGATGCCGCGGCAGGGCCTCGGCCAGGCAGCGATCGCCGCCGTTGGCAACGACGAGCAGCTCAAGCGCTTTGGCGGCAAGTGGGCCGCGATGGCGATCACCGAGCCCGAGGCGGGGTCTGACTCGGCGGCCATCCGGACCACGGCCAGAATCGATCCCGCCCACCCTGACGAGTACGTTCTCAACGGCGAGAAGATCTATGTGACCTCGGGTGACCGGGCGGAGCTGATCGTGGTCTGGGCCACCGTCGACCGGTCGGCCGGCCGCGCCGCGATCAAGTCATTCGTGGTCGAGCGCGACAACCCGGGCCTCAAGCTCGATCGCCTCGAGCACAAGCTCGGCATCCGGGCTTCCGATACGGCCAACTTCTTCCTCGAGGACTGCCGGGTCCCCAAGGAGAACCTGCTCGGCAGCGCCGAGGTCGACGACAAGAAGGGCTTCGGCGGGGTCATGCAGACCTTTGACAACACCCGCCCGCTGGTCGCCGGGATGGCGATCGGCGTCGCCCGTGCCTGCCTGGAGCAGACCCGTGAGCACCTGTCAGAAGCGGGAATCGAGATCGACTACGACGTGCCCCCGCAGCTGCAGAGCGCGGCCGCCGCGGAATTCATCGCGATGGAGGCTGAGTGGGAGGCCGCGCGGCTGCTGACCCTGAAGGCAGCTTGGATGGCCGACAACCAGAAGCCCAACTCGCTCCAGGCCTCGATGGCCAAGGCCAAGGCCGGGCGGATGGGCACCGACGTCGCCCTGCGCTGCGTCGCCCTGTGCGGCGCCACCGGCTACGCCGAGGGCGAGCTGCTCGAGAAGTGGGCCCGGGACGCCAAGATCCTGGACCTGTTCGAGGGCACCCAGCAGATCCAGCTGCTGATCGTCGCCCGGCTGCTGCTCGGCAAGAGCTCAGCCGAGCTCAAGTAGCCCCGCCGCGTACGAAACCCAGGTTCGCCGGCGCCCACGCACCCGACCTACGGCCCGTCGCGGAGCGCGATGATGCCGCCGAGCGTGCCCAGGTAGGCGGTGCCGCTGGAGTTGATCGAGATTCCCGAGTAATTGTTGTTGTAGCCGACGCCGTTACCGGCGAGCTGCTGAAACACCGTACGACCGGTGCGGTAGTTGAGAGCCGTCCAGTACCACGGGCTCGACAGGCTGCTGTCGGTGGTGTAGGTGTAGATCAGCCCGTTGGCCAGCGACAGCTTCGAGACGACGGTCGGCGCTGAGACGCCGGTATTCGTCCAGACCAGGCGGCAGCTTCGGGCATCGGAAGCTATGTCCACCCGAGCGAACCCGGGCGCGGTCGCCTGCCCACCTTGTACCGACGCCGGGGTCTGGTAGCCGTAGTTGTTCTCGATGATGTACGAACGGCCGGCGGCGATCATCGCGTTCTCATCGGCGCTCGCGCCCTGGTTGAAGACCGGCACCCGGCAGACGGTTCGCGCCAGCCTACGCCGGCGCCGGTGTCCGCGGACCCGCACGACGCGGGTGGGGTGGACGGCCGTGCGGTAGATCATCACGTCCATGGGGTCGGCGTTGTCGTTGATCCCCACGTACCCACCCGAGATCACCGGCGTAGTCCCGGTCCCGGCGTCGAGCTGGCCCGGCTTGGCCACCCCGGTGTTGGGATAGGCGATCTGCCAGCTGATCTTCGGCTCACCGTGCACGGCGACGAACCGGTAGAGCTTCTGGTTGGTGGGGATGTACACGCCACCGTGGGTATCGACGGCCAGCGACTTGGTTATCTCATTCACGGTCCCGGTGCCGAGCCGGATGATGTGGACCGCGCCGGTGGCGAAGTCCAGCGTGCCGACGACGCCATCGCGCCGCGCGGTGAACCACAGCAGGCCGTGGGAGTCGGGAAGCTGCGAATTGATCTCTTCGTCCGGCGCGAGCACGGTGGACAGGTCAAAGTCGTGCTTGAGGACGAAGCCCGGGGTCCCGGGGGTCTCGGCGATCACGTAGATGTGCTGGCTGGTGGTCGCGGTCACGACTTCGTCCTGGTGGTCGAGGTAGAAATAGCCACCGTTGGTGAAGTCCTGGAAGATGTTGGGATTTAGCGCGACGTCCTCCGCGGTGCGGGGCGGGAGCGAGAAAGTGGCCAGCGTCGCCAGCGTCGTCGCGTCGAACATGTAGAGCTCCGGTCCGCTGGCCGCGATGCAGATCGCCACCACCCGGCCGGCGCTGTCGAACGTGATCGAGCCGCAGTCGCGGCCCGGCGCCAGGTAGCTCGAGAACGTCTGAGGCGAGCGGCCGAGGGGGCCGCCCCACGGATAGATGTCGCTCTGCCAGCCATCGTTATGGATCTCCGAACTGCCGTTGCCGGCCATGAACGGGTTCTGCGGGATGGACGGCACGCCGCGGATGGGATCCGCGGTCGCCGGCTGGCCCAGGTAGGTGGGGGCGGGCGGCAGGTTCGTGGACGGGATCGGGATCGCTGGGCTCGCGGCCGACGCGACCCCTCCGCATACCCCGCCAACCACGGCGAGCCCGGCGGCCAGCGCTCCAACGCTCCTCTTTACGGTGCGCATGGCGTCGATCATATCTGCGCGGCCTCGCGCCGGAGCACGTCCCAGGCCAGGCGGACATCGTCGAGCTGGGTGTTCATCTGTCCCACCGCGAGGCGCAGGACGTAACGACCGGCGAGCACGGCGTGCGAGATGAACAGCTCACCGCCGGCGTTGACGCGCTGGAGCAAGGCCTGGTTGCGAGCGTCGTCCCCGTCGACGCGGAAGCAGACAACCGAGAAGGACCGCGGGGCGCAGACTTCCCAGCCCGGCTCGGACAACACCCAGGACTCGAACTCGGCGGCCAGTCCCACCCCCCTCCGGACGTGCTCCTGGAGACCGGACCGCCCGTGACAGCGCAGAACCGCCCAGAGCTTCAAGGCTCGGAAACGGCGCCCGAGCGCCGGCCCGTATTCCGAAAGAGACAGAGAGTCCTCGGCATCGGGTGTGCGCAGGTACTCGGGAATGAGACTGAATGCGCGACGCAGCGCCTCCGGCCGCCGGGACCACAGCAGCGAGCAGTCCATCGGGGTGAGCATCCACTTGTGGGCGTTGACGACCACCGAATCAGCCCGGTCGACACCCGAGAAGGCCCACCGGAACTCGGGACAGACCATGGCCGTGCCGGCGTAGGCGGCGTCGACGTGCAGCCACGCGCCGTCGCGCTCGCACGCGGCAGCCACCGCCGGCACCGGATCCACCGCCGTGCAGGCCGTCGTGCCCACCGTGGCCACCACAGCGGCGGCGTCGCGCAGATCACCGAGCTGGTCGACGCGAAGGCGAGAATGAGAATCAGACTCAATCTCACGCAGGTGGAGGCCGAGCATCCGGGCGGCCTTGGCCACCGACGAATGGGCCTGGTCGGAGCAGACGACAACGTCGCGGCCGGTCGCCTCGCGAGCGGCGACCAGGGCGGCCAGCGTCGAGGTCGAGGCGCTGTCCTCGATGTGCCCGTGCCAGCCGGCGGGCAGGCCGAGGAGCTGGGCCGTCCACTTCAGCACCACCCCCTCGAGCTCGGTCGCAGCCGGCGCGGTCCGCCACAGGATCGAGACCGAGTTCAGGGTCGCAGCCAGCAGCTCGGCGAGAATCCCGGCCTCCGAGGCGCTGGTGGCGAAGTACGCAAAGTAGCGGGGGTGCTGCCAGTGGGTGACCCCGGGGAGCAGGATCTCGTCGAGGTCACGCAGCACGGCGCTGAACGGCTCGGGCTCCTCCGGCGCGGCGTCGGGCAGCCGCGCGGTGATCTCGCCCGGCGCCACCTGCGCCAACACGGGCAACTCGCGGACGCGCTCGAGGTAGCCGGCCGCCCACTCGAGGGCCGCCGCGCCGTCGGCACGCAGATCGGGTCGGCCGCCGCCGGAGGCCCGATCGGGAACGCTCAAGCC
Source organism: Solirubrobacteraceae bacterium (assembly GCA_050696855.1). Classification (GTDB taxonomy): domain Bacteria; phylum Actinomycetota; class Thermoleophilia; order Solirubrobacterales; family Solirubrobacteraceae; genus Palsa-465. Next base: position 9,268 of record JBOGYN010000666.1, read on the forward strand.
GCGGCCACCGCCGGGAACTCGTACGTGACCCCGGTCAGCTGCTCGGACACGGCCCACAGCCGTCGCCACGTCTCCTCGTCGTAGGACCTGCCGGCCCCGCTGACCACGTGGGGATGGCCGCGGGCCTCGCCGATCCCATCGGGACCGATGAAGGCGCCGCCGGGGAGATCGGGCACGGTGGCCGCGTACAGCGTGGGGAGCGCGCCCTGGTCGGCGCTCTGGGCGAACACCACGTTGCCGAGCATCCCGAACCACTTCTCGTAGAAGCGGCTGGGTCCGGCGGTCTGCAGGTTGGTGGCCGAGTAGCCGGGGTGGGCGGCAAGACTGCGCAGGTCACTCCCGGCGGCGCTCGCCCGACGCTGGAGCTCGAAGCAGAACATCAGGTTGGCCAGCTTGGACTGGCTGTAGGCGAGCCAGTTGTTGTAGCCGCGCTCGCGGTGGAGATCGTCGAACTTGATCTTCCCAAAGCGGTGGGCGAGGCTCGAGAGCGTCACCACCCGGGCCTCCGAAGCCGCGCTGAGCAGGCCCAGCAACCGCCCGGTGAGCGCGAAATGCCCGAGGTGGTTGGTCCCCAACTGACTCTCAAAGCCGTCCTTGGTCAGCCGGCGCGGGGGCGCCATCACGCCGGCGTTGTTGACGAGCAGATCAACCCTGGACAGCGACCCGCCGAGGCGCTCGGCGAACTCGCGCACCGAGTCCAACGACGACAGGTCGAGCGCCTCCAGACGCGGTGGGGCGTCGGCGGCCGCGGCGCGGCGGACCTCGGTCAGCGCCTGCTCCCCTTTTTCGAGATTGCGGCAGGCCATCACCACGGTCGCGCCGGCTCGGGCGAGCTCGCGCGCGGTGACCAGTCCCAGGCCGCTGTTGGCCCCGGTGACGACGGCCGTGCGACCGCTCTGATCGGGAATGTCGGCGGCGGTCCAACCGCTCATCCGCTGCTCTCCGTTCTGCGCTTGATCGACTCTGAATAGGCACCGGGGCGAAAGCGCAGGACCGGATCGTCCGAACATTCGATCCCGTCGGTCACCCGCGAGGGGTCGAACACGAGCACGTCGTCGCCCTGCTCGCGCTCGGAGTCAAGACCGGTCACGCGCAGCGCCCCCACGGTCACCCGGCGCCGCCCCTTGGGCCACGTGGCGCTGGGATCGTCGGTGGGATCGCCCGGGCCGCCAATCTGCACCTCGAGTGAGAACAGCGCCGGTCCGGTGGCCAGGCGTCGGGTGATCTCGTCCTGGAGATAGTCGCCGCCGAGACGCTTGGCCTCCCACGGCTTCAGGCGCGAAACGGCCGCCGCCGGTCGCAGCGTGTAGCGGACGTAGCGCTCGCCGCCCTCGGCGTCCTGCCAGTTGAACGCGTGCAGGCCGTAATAGGGAATCGTCGCGTAGCTCGCCGGGGGCAGCAGCGTCGGGGCGACCCGGGGCAGGACCCTGATCGCCTCCGGATGATTTCGCAGGAACAGCGGCAGCTTCCAGGCCGCGGCGCGGCCGGCCGCCTGTGCCTCGACGAGCTCGATGAAGCCCTCGGGGGTGCGGGTGGGAAAGTAGGGCGAGGAGACGGCGACGATGTCGGTGCGCGACCCGTCGGGCAGGTAGAACTTGATCGCCAGCCCCCGGGGATCGGGTGCCCAGTCGGGATGGCGCGGGTTGCCCGAGCCGTTGGAGAAACGGACGGTGACCGGCACCTCGGGTCCGCTCAGGTGGGCGGCCCGGGACCACTTGGCGGCCTCGGCGGTCGGCGTGAACAGCCCAGTGGCGACGGTCCCCTTGGCGTGCAGGGCGCGAAAGCCCGGGTGGACGCCGAATACCCGGGTGGTGGTGTCGATCGCCGCGGCCGGGGTCAGAGTCATGTCAGAAGGACACTATTGGACCCGGGCAAAGCCGATGCCGGCCGCCTGGAGGCGGGTGATCAGCGCGTCGCCCATGGCCACCGCAGACGTGACCTGACCAGCGGTCGGCGACAGCTCGTCGCGGGCCAGGCAGAGCGCGGACTCGGCCAGCATCTTGGACGTCTCGCCGTAGCCGGGGTCGCCCCCCGAGACCTCGGTCACGACCTTCTGGCCGCCGCCCTCGCCCAGAAAGCGAACCTTGAACCAGGCCTTCTCGCGCTGCTCGGGGGTCGGGCCCTCGCCGGGGTCCTTGAGCTTGAGCATGGCCTTGCGGGTAGGAGGCAACGTGGCCAGTGTGACCAGCGCCCCGGCGCCGGCGATCATCCCGGCCGCCACCCGCAGGTGCTTGGCGACGACGTAGTGGCCATAGCTGAAGTCGGGCCCGTAACGCGGCAGCGCGCGCGCCGAGTTCAGGACCACGAGCGGGTCGATCGTGGGCATCGGTAGCACCCAGCCCCCAGCCGCCGGTTCCCGATGGGGCGGCCCGGTGAGCCCGCGCACGCGACGGCCGGTCACAGCGGGCTCGCGGCGCTTGCGCTCGCCGGCCACCTGCCGGCCCTGGCGCAGGCGGGCCATGATCGCGACCGCCGAGTGAAAGGTCCCGCCCGAGAAGGTGCCGCCGGCCCGGACGAAGCCCTGGACCTTGAGCGGCACACCCTCGGGCAGCTGCTCGACGGTGAACAACGCCCCGAGATCGTGGGGGATCGAGTCAAAGCCACAGGAGTGCACGAGGCGGGCGCCGGTGCCGACAGCCTGCTCGTGATGAGCCAGCCACATCCGGTCCACGAACTCGGGCTCGCCGGTCAGGTCCAGGTAATCGGTCCCGGCCGCGGCGCAGGCGGCGACCAGCGGCTCGCCGTAGTGGATGTAGGGGCCGACGGTGCTGATCACGACCTGGGTCGACTCGGCCATCGCCGCCAGTGAGGCCGGGTTACCGGCGTCGGCCTCGAGCAGCGGCATCTCCGCCAGCCCGGCGTCGATCTCGGTCAGCCGCGCGCGGATCATCTCGAGCTTGCCGCGGTTGCGTCCCGCCAGGGCCCAGCGGGCGTCGGGGGCGTGGCGAGCCAGGTACTCGGCGGTCAACCCGCCGGTGAAACCGGTCGCCCCGTAGACGACGATCTCGTAGGTACGATCAGTGCGGTCAGCCATCCCCCACCTCGTGCGCCAGGCGCATCGCGGTCTCGAGGTCAGTCCCGGCCCGGGCGGCCAGCCAGCAGGCCAGCGGGGCGGCGATGCGCTCTGAGGAGTGAGCGGCCTCGCCGGCCAGGTCGAGCACCGCCGTCAGCTCAGACTCGGTCGGTGCGGGAACGCCCAGCTTCTCGGCGTAGGCGGCGAGCCAGTCGGTCGCGTTCATCGCCCGCTCACCCTACCCGCATTGACAGAATGCGGCCCGGTGGCTCGCCGCCGCCCCGATCGTCGGAGCGCCGCAGTGAGCCCCGACCCCACAGAATCCATTCAAAGAGAAGGCGGTACTAGATGAGTGTCCTCGACGGCAAGATCGCGATCGTGACCGGATCGGCACGCGGAATCGGCCGGGCGACCGCGGAACTGCTCTCCGAGCAGGGTGCCCAGGTCCTGATCAACGACCTCGATGGCGACGTCGCCGAGCAGACGGCATCAGAGATCGCCGGCGACACGCTCGTCTTCGGCGGTGACCTGACCCAGGCCGGCGTCTGCGACCAGTTGGTCGAGAAGGTGATCGGCGAGTGGGGCCAGGTGGACATCCTGGTCAACAACGCCGGGTACACGCTCGACGCGCCGATCCACAAGATGAGCGACGAATGGTTTCAGCGCATGCTCGACATCCACACGATCGTCCCGTTTCGCATGTGCCGGGCGGTAGCGCCCCACATGCGCGAGCCCGCCAAGCGCGAGCGTGAGGAGGGCACGGAGGTGTTTCGCAAGATCGTCAACGTGTCCTCGATCTCGGGCACGATGGGCAACGCCGGGCAGGCCAACTACTCGGCGGGCAAGTCGGGCGTGGTCGGCCTGACCAAGACGCTGGCCAAGGAGTGGGGCCAGTTCAAGGTCAACGTCAATGCGGTCGCCTTCGGCTACATCGAGACCCGCCTGACCGCCTCCAAGGATGAGTCCAACACGATGGAGATCGGCGGTGAGAAGGTCCAGCTCGGGATCCCCGATCAGCTCCGCGGTATGGCTCCGATGCTGATTCCGCTGGGACGGCCCGGGACGACCGCCGAGGCGGCGGGGCCGGTGTTCCTGCTCTGCACACCGTGGGCCAACTACGTGCACGGTCAGGTGCTCAACATCACCGGCGGCCAGTTCGGCGGTATGACGAGCTGACGCTGATCATCGCCCACCGCGGAGCCTGGGTGCAGGCGCCCCAGAACTCGCTGGCGGCGCTGGAGGCGGCGATCGCGCTCGGGTGCGACATGGTCGAGCTCGACGTCCGCAGCACCCGGGACCGGCGGCTGGTGGCGATTCACGACCGGCGCGTTGGGGCCGCACCGGTCTCCGGGCTGACCCTGGCCGAGCTCCGGGAACGCGTCGAACCCGGGCAAGCGCCCGAGCTCGAGGCGATGATCGAGCTCGCGGCCGGACGGATCGGACTCGACGTCGAGCTCAAGCTGCAGGACCGCGTCGACGCTGCGCTCGCTGTCCTGCACCGCCGCCTGGACCCGGCGCAGTACGTGGTGACCTCGTTTCTGGAGTCGACCCTGGCCGACGTCCGCACGCTCGCTCCGCAGACGCGGACCGGTTTGCTGATCAAGCCCGGGCGCCGGCCCCGGCGCCTCGAGGAGCGCCTCAAGGCCGCCGGGATCAGCTTCGTCGCCCCCCACGCCAGCGTGGCCCGGGCGGGGCTGCTGGCCTGGGCGGCCCAGCGCGGACTGGACACCTATCTGTGGACGGTCAATGACCGTCGCGCGTGGCGGACACTGCTCGCCGATCCGCGCGTGACCGCTCTGATCACCGATCGTCCGGCGGGAGCGCTCGAGGCTCGTAACGCCCTATCGCGCCCGCCGGGCTCGTAAGCGGAGGTCAGGCAACGACTCCGAGCATCACGACGCCGGCAATCACGATCCCGACGCCCAGCCACTGCGCCCGCGTTGGACGCTCGCCCAGCAGCATCACGCCCATCGCGATCGGCACGATCGCATACGGGGCCGAAGCGGCCGCGACGATCGCCGTGTCGGCGTGGCCCGCGCCGAGGTTGAAGCACACGTAGCCGCCGGTGTCCAGCAGCGCGAGCAGCATCATCAGCGCGACCAGCCTTCCGTTCCGGCCCGGCGGCCGCGCCGGGTCCGGGGTGGGTGGCCCTCCGCCGGCCACCAGCACATGGCTGAGCACGAACACGGTGGCGAAGCCGCGGGCGAGGAAGATCGGCGCCAGCCATCCGATCTGGGCGCGGTAATACGACACGCCGAAGACGAAGCCCCCGAGCAAGGCCATCGCCGCCAGCGCGAGCACGAATCCGAGCGCGGTGCGGCGCTCGAACTTCGCCCGCGCTACCTCGCGAACGTCGGCGCAAGCCACCATTGCGCCGGCGATCGTCACCCCGACGGCGACCCCCTGGGGCCCCGAGAGGTGGTTACCGGCGACCGTGACCGCGAGCAGGACGGTCACCGCTGCGTAGCCCGAGATGACCGGACTGAGCACGGAGATCGGCCCGATCTCCAAGGCGCCGTAGAAGGCCAGGTACGACACCCAGCCGACCGCCCCGACCAGGACCAGCGTGATCACCTCAGCACCCGTGACTGGCGCCAGGGCGTCGGTGGCGAGCACCAGCGTCGTGAGCGGGATCAAAGCGGCGAGGTGGAAGCCGAGCACCACGCGGAGCGCGCCCAGATCGCGTGACGCGACCGCCGCGAAATAATCAGCCAGCCCCCACGTGAGCGCGGCGCCCAGCCCGAGAGCTACTCCCACCGAGCCCGATCAGCCTTCGGGGGCGATCCACACCAGGCAATGCGCCTGCCGGCGCAGGCGGCGAGCGGCCAGCCACACCCACCAGCGCGGCGTGCGGCTCGGATCGGGACCGAGCACCACCAATCCCGCCCGCCGCTCGTCGATCAGCTCGATCAGCGCGGCCAGCGGGCGCCGGCTGGAGATCCGCAACAACTCTGTCTGGACACCGCGGGCGGCGGCCCGCCGCGCCGTCCCCCGGACCGCTTCGAGGTCCTCCTCGTGCGGCAGCGTCGCGTGCTCGCGCGCGAGCATCAACGTGGCCGGATACGGCGGGAGGGTCAGCATGTTGGCGATGATCAGGCGCGCGTGGGTCTCCAGCGCACTCTCGATCGCCATGCGTTCGGCGTTGTGATCAACTCGGACCGAGAGGGTGGCCAGCACCACCGGACCCGGTGGCGGCGGCTCGCCGAGTTCCAGCTGATCGCCGCGGGAGCGGTGGGTGACGGCGGTCTTCACGGTCGCCACGAATCATCTCACGGGGGCCAACATAAGTCCGTTGACCGTCCTTGTACAAACTGGTATAAAGCGCGCACCGCGCCGGGTAGCGAACTGCACCACCGACCATGGGTGCGCGGAGAACGAGGGAGGGATCAGCGTTGGCCACTGCCACGGTTGAGGAAGTCCAGCTTCTGAAGACGCTGCGCTGGTGGGATGGGTTTGTGATCGCCCTGGCCAACCCCGGCTTCCTGCTCGGGAGCCTGGGCTTCACGCTCGGGATCTTCGGCGTGATCGGCTCGATGATCCTGTGGGCGGCGTCCGCGGCGATCGGAATGCTCCAGGCCTGGATCTACTCCGAGCCGGCGACGATGTTCGGGCACCGCAGCGGCGGCATCGCGCTCTACGCCCACGAGGGCTGGCGCAGGCACACGACCCTGGTCGGGCCGGTGGCGGCGTTCGGCTACTGGATCGGCTGGTCGGTCGTTCTCTCGATTTTCGGCAAGATCATCGGCGACCTCGCCCAGGCGCAGTGGTGGCCGAAGTCGACCTGGACGGTGACGATCTTCGCCAACCACCTCGGGCTCGCCCATTTCATCGCGATCGGCGTGATCATCTTCGTGTGGAGCTTCAACATCTTCGGGCTGCGCCCGGCGGTCTGGTTCACGTACGTGTGCGCGGCGCTGCTGATGGTGCCGCTGGCGCTCTTCATCGTAGCCCCGTACATCACCGGCGACTGGCATTCCTCCAACGTCCACGCGACCTTCACCGGGCCCTGGAGCGGAATCAAGCTGGCGCTCGTGTACATGTTCATCCTCGCCTGGTCGGCGTACGGGACCGAGGCGTGCGCGACGTTCGCGCCCGAGTACAAATCGATCCGTGACACGCACCTGGCGCTGCGCAGCGCGGCGATGTTCATGCTGCTCGTGTGCCTGCTGCTCCCGCTCGGTCTCGGTGGCGTCACCGGCGCCGTCCCGGCCGCGACCGCCGAAGGTCAGTTCTATACCGCAGCGATGGCCACGATCGTCGGCCACGGCGCGGCCAGCTTCTTCACGGTCTGCGTCATCGCCAGCCTGCTGTTGTCGATGACCTCGTCCACCGCCGACGCCGGTCGCGCCCTGTACGGGATCTCGCGGGCGGGTATGACGATCAAGCAGTTCGGGGTCCTCAATCGCTGGCACGTCCCGGCGCGCGCGATGACGCTGGATCTGGCGGTCAACATCCTGCTGGTGATCCTGATCAAGTCGAACCTCGCGATCCTGTACATGAGCAACATCGGCTACGTGCTCGCGCACGTGTTCGCGCTCAGCGGCTTCGTGCTGCTGCGCCGCGACCGTCCCAACTGGCCGCGGCCGATCAAGGTCGGCGCGGGCTGGGTGCCGATCGCGGCGTTCCTGTGCCTGCTCAACGCGCTCTTCCTCGTGGTCGGCGCGCTGGCGCCGCACCTCAACGGCTACGGCAGCTGGCTCGACTTCGCGATCGGAGTCGGGGTGCTGCTCGGCTCGCTGCTCCTGTTCGTGTTCCGGCGCATCGTCCAGGACGGCGAGACCGTCCACATGCGCGAGGAGGTCCCGCTCGTCCCCAGCGAGGCCGAGCTCGCTGAGCTGACCGGGAGCCCGGCGCCGTCACCGGCGGCCCCGGCGGTGGTCTGACCGTGGCTGAGGAGTCGACTCAGGACCTGCAACGCACGGCGTTCGACCAGGCCCAGCGAGACGCTGGGGCCAGCTGGACAGACTGGGAGGGCTGGGCCTGGGCGGCCGATTTCGGCGACGCCGTGGCCGAGCACAACGCGACGCGGACGGCGTGCAGCCTGTGGGACGAGTCCCCGCTTCGCAAGTGGGATCTGCGCGGGCGCGACGCCGTCGCGCTGACCGACGTCCTGTTCACCAACGACATGGCGGCGCTCGAGGTCGGCCAGGTCCGCTACGGCGCGCTCTGCGATGACCAGGGCAAGATGATCATGGACGGCACCGTCTTCCGCCTTGCCGATGACCACTGCCTGTCGATCACCAGCTACGACTCCGACCTGGCCTGGTTTGAGCAGGTCGCGGCTGACCGCGGGCTCGAGGTGCAGATCGAGGATCGCACGGCCCAGATGCCCCACCTGCAGATCCAGGGCCCGAATGCCCGCAAGGTGCTCGGGCCGATCACCGAAGGCGTCGACGTCGACGCGCTGCGCTACTTCCGCTTCGTCCACGAGGGCGTGCGCGTCGGCGGTGTCCCCGCTTGGGTGTCGCGCACGGGCTACTCGGGGGAGCTCGGCTTCGAGGTGTACTGCTCCGTCGACGACGCGCCCGAGCTGTGGGAGGCGGTGGTGCGCGCGGGTCAGCCCCACGGCCTCCGGCCGATCGGCCTGTCGGCGATCGAGCTCCTGCGGATCGAGTCCGGCCTGCTGTTCCCCGACATCGACTACTTCCCCCACCAAACCGACCCCTTTGAGGTCCGGCTCGACAACGTCATCAAGCTCGACAAGCCGGGGGACTTCGTGGGTCGCGACGCGCTGCGCGCGATCGCCGCCCAGGGCACCCCGCGGCTGCTGACCACGTTGCGGATCGAGGGGGACCAGCTGCCCGAATACGGCGCCGCCGTGACCAGCGACGGTCGCGAGGTGGGGATCGTGCGCAGCCCGTGCCAGAGCCCGACCGTCGACCTGCAGGTGATCGGGATGACGGCGCTGGAGCGCGACCTGGTGCAGGACGGCCAGGGGGTCGAGGTCGCGGTCGGCGACGGCGTGGTCGGCGCCACCGTGGCGCCGTTTCCGATCTACGACACGGAGAAGCGGCGCCCGCGCAGCTGAGGATCTGCGGCGCGGCCGTGGGCCCCGGCCCAGTAGGCCTCGGCGGCGGCCACGAACCACTCGAACACGGCCGCGAAGCGAGCGTCGATGCGGTACTCCTCCTGCAGCTCCCACTGCACCCCGAGTACCGGGCTGCCCTCCAGCTCGATCGCCTCGACCACGCCATCCGGCGCCACCGCCGTCGCGCGCAACCCCGCGCCCAGCTCGTCCAGGGCCTGGTGATGAAAGGAGTTGACGCTCGCCGCCCGGCCGCCGAGCGCGTCCTCGAGGATGCTCAATGGCGCGACTGCGATCGGGTGACGCGGGTGAGGCGGGATTGCCGCCGCTCCGTCCACGGCGGCGCGCTCCATCTGCTTCCAGGCCTTCCAGCCCGGGTCTGAGGGGTGCTCGCGCCAGGGCGGGTGCAGGCGCACGTCCTGGTGGAGCGTCCCACCTCGGGCCACGTTGAGCACCTGCATCCCTCGGCAGACGCCGAGCAGCGGCAAGCCGCGTGCCAGCGCGGCGGTCACGAGCGTGAACTCGAACTCGTCGCGGCGGGGCTCGGTTGCCGCCAGCAGCGGGTCGGGCGTTTGGCCGTAGCGGCCCGGGTCGATGTCGCGTCCGGGCGCGAGCACCACCCCGGCCAGGGGCTCGAGCGTGTCGGGCAGCGCCTCGGGGAGCTGGGCGAGGGTCACCGGCAGCGCGCCGGCGGCGAGCAGCGGCCGCTGGATGCCGACCCCGCCGTAGTCGCCGAAGTCATGCAGGCTCGCCGAGACGCCGATCAGGACCCGGGCCATCAGGCGCCCACCGGCTCGGTGCGGGGCGCGAACGCCTCCTCGATCAACTCGGTCAGCTCGCGCAGCTCGATCCGCTCCGCGTTGCCCGAGGTCTTGATCGCGTCCTCGTACATGGTCACATCCTTGGGACAGGAGACGACGAACAGGTCGACCTCCGGAAGGCCGATCGCCTCGCGGATGCGGTTCTCTGAGGGCCGCTCCTGACCGGGCTGGTCGGTGATCCAGATGCGTCCGCCACCCGCGCCGCAGCAGAACGAGTTGTCCCGGTTGCGCGGCATCTCGACCAGGGTGCAGCCGAGCAGCTCGAGAATCTTGCGGGGGGCGTCGTACTCACCCTGAAAGCGCCCCAGATGGCAGGGGTCGTGATAGGTCACGCGGTAGGAGAGCCGGTCGCCCACCTCCAACCGGCCGGCCTCGATCAGCTCCAGCAGCAGCGTCGTATGGTGGATCACCGTCCAGCTGCCGCCGAGGCCGGGATATTCGTTTCGTAGCGTGTTGAGCGAGTGGGGGTCGCTGGTGACGATCCGCTCAAACTCGCAGTCGCCGAGCGTGGCGATGTTCTGCTCGGCCAGGGATTCGAACAGGCCCTCCTCACCGACCCGCCTGACGTCGTTGCCTGAGTTGCGTTCGCCGTCATAGAGGATCCCGAAGTCCACCCCGGCGGTGTGCAGCAGCCGCGCCAGCGATCGGGTCACTTGCTGGGAGCGGGGATCAAACGACGCGTAGTCCCCCACGAACCACAGCACGTCGACCGGCCGCCGGCGGGCATCGGGGACCTCGAAGTCGAGCTCCTTGGTCCAGCGGCCGCGCTTGCGCCGATTCTCGCCGAACGAGTTACCCGACTTGTGGATCACCTCGAGCGTCGACTGCAGGTTGGCGTCAAGCTCTCCCTCCTCCACCAGGTGACGGCGCAGCTGGTTGATTATCGGGGCCTGCTCGATCCCCACCGGACAGATCTCGACGCAGGCGTTGCACTGCATGCACGACCACACGGTTTCGGCACGCACGCCGTCGGCTCCGATCACGCTCGCGGTGAACCCCCCGCCGTCGGCGTCACCGGCGATCAGCGACCCGAGCAGCCCGCCCAGGCCGGCGCCCGCCGCCGCGTGGTTGGACTGCTCGCGCAGTTCCAGAATCACGTCCCGGGGCGAGAGCGGACGCCCGGTCGCGTTGGCCGGGCACGCCTCGTGGCACTTGCCGCACTTGGTGCAGGCGTCGAGCTGAAGCAGGTGCAGCGGGCTGAAGTCGGCCAGAGCGCCGTAGCCGGCGGGCTCGTCCGCGCGCTCGGAAGGGATCGGGGGCAACCGCTTGCCGGCCAGCGGATCGCGCAGCGCCAGCGAGAAGAAGCTGCTGAGCATGTGCGCGGCCTTGGTGTAGGGAATGCTGGCCACGAACGAGATCGCCAGCAGCCCGTGAAACCACCACAGCCCGTGACGGAGCCCCGCCAGCGTGTCGTGCCCGACCCCGCCGAGCGCCTGGGCGACAACCCAGCCTCCGAACTGGGTGGCGCCGTAGCCGGGCTGATCCATCGCGATCCGGACCCCCTCGAGCACGAAGCCGGTCAGCGCGATCACCAGCAGCGCGATCACGAACCACCAGTCGCCGATCCGGTACACCCGGCGGTCGTACTGGGGATCGTCGGGGGCCCGGTCGGGCCGGGAGTAGTCAAGCTTGGCGGGACGCGCGATCGCGCGGCGGGCCATCATCACCAGCACGCCCGCGACCAGCGCCGTGCCGAGGAGGTTGAGCACCTCCTTATAGACGAGATAGAAGTCGCCCTTGAAGTAGTCCCAGCCGAACACCGGTGAGGTGAAATCGGTATCGAAGCCGAGGATCACCGTCCCGGCAAACAGGGTCAGAAAGCCGTAGAAGATGCCGCGGTGCGCCCACCCCGCGGTTCGGTCACGACGCTCGATCGTCGCGTGGGAGAACAGCAGCCGCGCGCCCGTGCCCAGCCGCCGCGGCAGCTCGCGCCACGGGCACGGCGGCCAGGGGCCGCCCTGGCCGCGACGGTACTTGACGATCGGTCGCAGGACTCCGTAGGCGAACACCACCACCGAGGCCACCGCCAGCAGGTACCAGACAACCTTCAGGACGGTCGCGAAGTGCCAGAAGACCGGGCGCGTCTCTGAGGCCGCGAGCAGGAGCGCCATGGTTAGTGGCTCACGTGTCCAGCAGCTCCTCGAGCTCGTCGGCGATCTCGAACAGGTCCGCCACCGCCCCGTAGTGCGCGACGCCGAAGATCGGCGCTTCCGGATCGGTGTTGACCGCGATGATCGTCTCCGCCGTGCGCATCCCCGCCAGGTGCTGGACCGCGCCCGAGATCCCCAGCGCCAGGTACACGCGCGGCTTGACCGTCTTCCCGGACTGGCCGACCTGGCGGGCACTCGGCATCCAGCCGGCGTCCACGAGCGGACGCGACGAGCTCAGCGTCGCTCCCAGGCGTTCGGCCAGGGCCTCAAAGCGCGGAAGCTCGTCCTTGTCGTCGACGCCGCGGCCGATCGAGATCAAAAACGCCGCCTTGGTTATGTCGACATCGCCCTCCTGCACCTCCTCAAAGCCCAGGTGCTCGGTGGCCGCGACCCCGTCGAGGGCCAGCTCGACAGTGCGGCTGGGTGGCGCCTTTTCGCCCGCGGCGGCCGGCTCGAAGGTCCCGGGGCGAAGCAGCAGCAACGTGCACGCCTTGCCCGGGAAGTCGAGCTCTGAGACCAGCTTGTCGCCGTAGGCGCCGCGACCGGCGACGGGGCCTTCGTCCCAGGAGACCGAAGTGACGTCTGAGGCGAAACCCAGCCCGCGCTTGGCCGCCACGGCCGGCGCGCAACCGAGCGCGTCGATCGTATGACCGAGCAGCACCAATCCGGGGCGCTCGGTCTCGATCAGCTCCTCCAGTGCCCGCTGGGCGACGTGGGCCTCGAAGTGCTCGTTGGGGGTCGCCACCAGCAGCAGCTCGTCCACCCGTTCGGCGGCCAGCGCGGCCGCGAAGCGCTCCGGCTCGTGATCGATCACGGCCACCAGCAGCCGGCCGCCGCACGACTGCTTGATCTGGCGTGCGGCAGTGACGAGCTCCATGGAGACCTCGCGCAGCTCTCCGCGGCGGGTTTCGGCCACAACGAGGACGTCGCTCATCCGGCGGCGCTCATCCGATCGCGGACAATCTCGACGATCCGGCTGGCGAGCTCGCCCGACGAGCCCTCGAGCATCTCGGCGCCGCCGCTGCGCTCGGGCATCCTCAGCTCCCGGCGCCGCGAGCCGCCCGCAGCGGCCACCGCGCCCGGGTCGAGGTCGAGCTGCTCGGGCGTGGTGACCTGCAACGGCTTTTCTCGCGCCCGCTTGATCGCCCGCAGGTTGGCGTACCGAGGCTCGTTGATCCCGGTCTGGATCGTGAGCAGCGCCGGGGTGCGCACGCGCAGAACCTCGACCAAGCCGCCCTCGAGCTCGCGCTTGACGGTGGCCGTGGACTCAGCGGCCGCATACTCCAGGTGCTTGACCACGGCCACGTGCGGCAGCTCGAGGTAGCCGGCCAGCGCTACGCCGGTCGCCCCGTTGACGGCATCCGAGGACTGCACGCCGCACAACACGAGGTCGGGTGCCTCGCGCGCAACCGCGGCGGCCAGCACGCGCGCCACCGCGAGCGGATCGAGATCCCGGCAGTCATCGCTCCATACCCGGATCGCTCGGTCGGCGCCCATCGCCAGGCAGCCGAGCAGCGCCTCCTCGGACTCCTCGTCACCGACGGTGATGACCACCACCTCCGCGTCGTCGCCCTCGGCCTGCTCGCTCAGGGCCAGCGCCGCCTCGAGCGAGAACGAGTCCCACTCGTTGAGCTCGGTCTGCAGGAAGTCGGGATCGACCCCCGAGCCGTCCTCGAGCAGCTCGAAGTCGTCGTCGAGCGCCGCCACCTGCTTGACCGAGACGACCACCTTCATGCGGGCTTCACCCGCTCGCGATCAGTACCCGTGCGATGGCCAGTGCCGCGATTGGGAAATTGAATCGGGGTACTAGGCCACATCTACGGTGTTGAGCAGCTGGGCGCGGTAGTCGTCGTTGCTGCTCTCGCCCCACAGGCGCCGCTCGCGGATGAACGGAAGGGGCATCTCCGGATGCGGCGAGTCGATTTCCCGAGCCAGGCGATGGCCGTCGAAGACCGAATCGACGATCATCCGGGGCGCCGAGGCGTCACCGATCACGTAGACGGCCTCGATCCCCTCCTGCGCCAGCCGGGCCGGGTCTGACCGCAGGTCACGGTAGAGCTCGTCGTCGGAGATCCGAGCCGTGCACAAGACCACGGTGTCGACCTCCAACACCTCCTTGTGGGCCGGGTTCCAGACGTTGTAGGCATGGCAGGCGCCCGGCTCGATCCGCTCGAGCATCGTGTAGGTGTGGATGCCGACGTTGAGGCGATGCAGATCACGGTGGAGCATCGGGGCCTCGAGCGTGTACTCCATGTAGCCGGCGATGTCCCCGGCCTGGGTGACCAGCTGGACTTCGTGGCCCTCGCCGGCCAGCTTCTGGGCGACCGAGGCGCCCATGAAGTACCCCTCGTTCTCGAGCACGAGCACGCGCTTACCGATCGTCTTTACCCCAGCGACCACCTGATCGGGTGTCAGCTGCCAGTCCAGCGCCGTGTCGGCGCCCGGGATCGGCTCGTGCGTGGCCGCGTTGAGCCCATCGGTGGCGTAATGACAGCCGGTCGCGACGATCACGATCTCGGCGCCGTATTCGAGCACCTGCTCGGCGCTCAGACGCGAGCCCGGATGCACCTCGACGTTTGACAGCTTGTCGAGCTGGATCTGGCGGTAGTTGACGATCCGGCTCCACTCGCCCAGGCCGCGGGCGGTGCCGCGGAACAGATTCTCCTTGCCGTCGGAATGCCCGAGCTTGGAGATCCAGTTCACGCTGCCGCCGATCTCCTTGGCGCCCTCGACCAGGTGCACGGCCGACATCTCGCGCTTGCCCAGCACCATTGCGCACTCCATCCCCGCCGGGCCGGCTCCGATCACCAGCACGCCCTTGTCCCGGTTGGCGGCCGGGTGGAACTTCTCCGGATGCCACCCCCGGCGGTACTCCTCGCCCGCGGTTGCGTTCTGGGTGCAGACCATCGGGGGGCCGCCGATCTCCCAGCGCGAAATGCACTGGTTGCAGCCGATGCACTCGCGGATGTCCTCGAGCCGGCCCTCGTCAATCTTCTGGGGCAGGAACGGGTCCGAGATCGAGGGTCGCGCGGCGCCGATGATGTCGTACTGGCCCGAGTTGATGATCGCGATCATCGTGTCGGGGTTGGTGATCCGCCCGACGCCGACGACCGCCTTGTCGGTGTGGTTACCGGCCTTGACCTGCCCCGTGAACGGCTTCTCGTGGTTCTCCTCGAAGAAGCGCGAAGGACCGGCGTTCTGACCCCATTCGGCGATGTCGCCGACCGTGAAGTCCCACAGGTCGACGAGGTCGTTGCAGTGCTCCACGAACCGGATCCCATCCTCGCCCACCTGGATCGACGACGGCCCGAGCAGATGGTCGACGGCGAACCGGGAAGCGATCGCGCAGTCGTCCCCGACCGCCTCCCGAACCTTGGAGAGCGACTCGCGCCAGAAGCGGGCGCGGTTCTCAAACGAGCCGCCGTACTCGTCGGTGCGGCGGTTGTAGAACGGCGAGAGGAACTGAAACGGCAGGTAGGCGTGGGCGCCGTAGACGTAGATGATGTCGAAGCCGGCGTCGCGAGCACGGAGCGCGGCGTTGACGTACATCTGCTGGACGGTCGTGATGTCGTCCTTGTCCATGTGGCGCGGGAAGATGTTGAGCTCGAAGTCCGAGGCGATCTGCGACGGGCCGCGCGGCGTGGCCCGCGTCTCCATGCACGGGGCGTGGGGACCGCCGTACCACAGCTCGATGCCCGCCAGGGCGCCGAACTCGTGCAGGCGGTCGCACATCGCCGCCAGGTTGCGCACGTCACCTTCATCCCAGATCCGGGCCGAGACCCGGGACGTGTCATCGGATTCCGGGTGAATCGAGCAGTATTCGGTGCAGCACGCGCCCCAGCCGCCTTCGGCCTTCATGCCGCGGTGATAGGCCTGCATCCCGGGCTTCTCCGAGCCCGCGCCGATGCAGTGAGGGACCTGGTAGAAGCGGTTCTTC
>JBOGYN010000667.1:0-2818 GCA_050696855.1 Solirubrobacteraceae bacterium
ACTGGCATCACCGCCGGCAGATCATCGCCGCGCCGAATCCGCACCCGGTCGCGTCCCCCGTCTTCGACGGCGCGACGCCGGCCGACGTCGACGAGGCGCTCATCGAGTGGACGCAGCAGAACCCCGACTCGCCGATCAAGATCCTCGTCGACGAGTCACGGCCCGCCGGCCGCAAGTGCTCCGGCAAGGTGCAGCTGTACAACGGCCGCACCGGCCAGCCCTTCGGCCAGAAGGTCACGGTCGGTTACATGTACATCCTCAAGCTGCTCCACCTCGTGGACGACAAGATCCACGCGCGGAGCACCGGCCCGTACTCGCTCGTCACCCAGCAGCCGCTGGGCGGCAAGGCGCAGTTCGGCGGCCAGCGCTTCGGCGAGATGGAGGTGTGGGCCCTGGAGGCCTACGGCGCCGCCTACACGCTGCAGGAGATGCTGACGATCAAGTCCGACGACACCGTCGGGCGCGTGAAGGCCTACGAGGCGATCGTCAAGGGCGAGAACATCGCTGAGCCGTCGATCCCAGAGTCCTTCAAGGTCCTGCTCAAGGAGATGCAGTCGCTGGCGCTCGACGTCAACGTGGTCTCCGAGGAGGGCGAGCGGGCCGAGATGCGCGAGGAGGACGACGATCTCCTGCGCGCGGCTGAGGAGCTCGGCATCGACCTCAGCGGCGTGCGCGCCGCCGACGGTGCCGCCGGCGCCGACGAAGCCACTGAGCACGAAGGGGAGACGGTCGAGGCCTCCGCGGAGCAGGCCGAGACCGAGGACCCTGACCTGGAGTCCGGCGAGGAGCTGTCCCAGGAGGACTTCGCCGTCACCGGGGACGATCCGATGCTCGCTGCCGACGTCGAAGGTGGCGAGGCGGAGGGCGTGACCGAGGAGGCCGAGGGATAACGCTCCCGGCTTTCGCGCCTGCCCCTCACCACGCCCGCCGACAAGATTTCAAGCAAGTAAGGACTCATTTTGATCGACATCAATAACTTCGACGCCATCGAGATCAGCCTCGCCTCCTCCAAGCAGATCCGTTCCTGGAGCTCGGGCGAGGTCACCAAGCCGGAGACCATCAACTACCGGACGCTCAAGCCCGAGAAGGATGGCCTCTTCTGCGAGCGCATCTTCGGTCCCACCAAGGACTGGGAGTGCTACTGCGGCAAGTACAAGCGCGTCCGCTACAAGGGCATCGTCTGCGAGCGCTGCGGTGTCGAGGTCACGCGTTCCAAGGTCCGCCGCGAGCGCATGGGTCACATCGATCTCGCGGCGCCGGTCTCGCACATCTGGTTCTTCAAGGGCGTGCCGAGCCGGATCGGCTATCTGCTCGACATGGCTCCCAAGGAGCTCGAGAAGGTTCTCTACTTCGCCGCCTCGATGGTGACGTGGGTCGATGACGAAGCCCGCGAACGCGACGTCGAGTCGCTCGAGGGCGAAGTCAACAAGGTCCTCGACGCCTACGCGGCCGAGAAGGAGGAGCGCGTCCTGGAGCTCAAGGAGTCCCTCGCCCGCCGCGAGGAGTTCCTTTCCAGCGCCAAGACGGGCCGTGACTTCTCAGATGAGGACCACCTGTGGGCCGAGACCCTGGACGTCAACGTCGCCAAGCTGTCTGACGAAGAGCGCGAGAAGATGCTCAAGGACCTCCGCAAGGCTTTCGGGACCGACATCGACGACACCGAGGCCTACATCGAGGACGCCGCCGAGCGCATGCGCCAGGTCTGGGACCTGTTCAAGACGATGAAGCCCAAGGACGTCATCAACGACGAGACGACCTTCCGCGAGCTGCGTGACCGGTTCGGTTCCCCCTACGGCTTCGGAGAATATTTCCGGGGCGGCATGGGCGCCGAGGCGGTCCGCGATCTCCTCCAGCAGGTCGACCTCGACGCCGAGGCGGCCGATCTGCAGGAGCAGGTCAAGACGGCCAAGGGTCAGAAGCAGGCCCGCGCGGTCAAGCGCCTCAAGGTCGTCTCCGCGTTCCTTCAGTCCGGCAACAAGCCCGAGATGATGGTGCTCGAGGCCGTCCCCGTGATCCCGCCCGAGCTGCGCCCGATGGTCCAGCTCGACGGTGGCCGCTTCGCGACCTCGGACCTCAACGACCTCTATCGCCGCGTCATCAACCGCAACAACCGCCTCAAGCGGCTGCTCGACCTGGGCGCGCCCGAGATCATCGTCAACAACGAGAAGCGGATGCTGCAGGAGTCAGTCGACGCCCTGTTCGACAACGGCCGCCGCGGGCGTCCCGTGACCGGCCCGGGCAACCGGCCGCTGAAGTCCCTGAGTGACATGCTCAAGGGCAAGCAGGGCCGCTTCCGTCAGAACCTGCTCGGCAAGCGCGTGGACTACAGCGGTCGAAGCGTCATCGTGTCGGGCCCGTCGCTGCGCCTGCACCAGTGCGGCCTGCCCAAGCTGATGGCGCTCGAGCTGTTCAAGCCGTTCATCATGGCCCGCCTGGTCGAGCGCAAGTCCGCGCAGAACATCAAGGCGGCCAAGAAGATGGTCGACTCGATGATCCCCGAGGTGTGGGACGTGCTCGAGGAGGTCATCCACGAGCACCCGGTGCTGCTCAACCGCGCGCCGACCCTGCACCGCCTCGGCATCCAGGCGTTCGAGCCGATCCTGGTCGAGGGCAAGGCGATCCAGATCCACCCCCTCGTGTGTCATGCGTTCAACGCCGACTTCGACGGCGATCAGATGGCGGTCCATGTACCCCTGTCGCTGGAGGCGCAGATGGAGGCGCGCACTCTGATGCTGTCCTCCAACAATGTTCTGTCGCCGGCCAACGGCGAGCCCATCATCGTGCCGTCCCAGGACATCGTGCTGGGTCTGTACTATGT
>JBOGYN010000668.1:0-3849 GCA_050696855.1 Solirubrobacteraceae bacterium
CCTGAAGGCGCTCGCGTGTCGGATTGTTGCACTGCTGCGAGAGCGGGCGTCTCGTCGCGGCGAAGCGCGACGCCGACGGTCCTGCTCAGATCCGGTAGCGCGCCGGACGGCCGAGCAGACTTTCGCTCCGGTCGGAGCCTCGCGCCGCAGTTGTCACGATCGCACAAACTGTGAGCATCCCGGGCCGCAAACAGAGATGCCCAACAATCCGCCGCGAGCGCGACAGACAGTCTCCGATTCGTCGCGGAGCACGGGCTGAGCCAGGATCGTTCGCATGCCCGAGGTGCCGGCAAGCGAGCCGCGTCCGGGCGCTCCGAGCGGCCGGTCGACAGCGCGAAACCAGGGCTCTTGAATCCCGCCGCCATTGCAGGTACGAGGCCGGCAGAACGAACTGCTGCCGGTGTCCACCGGAGGCGATGTTGCTCTCAAGCTGCTTGCTCTCGAGGTGTCCCTCTCTGTCAACATCCAGTGAAACGCTCACCATCGAAAGTTTCATGCCAGGTATCTATGAACCTTGAGGGCGAGAACGGAGAACGCCGGAATGTTGGACACGAATGGAGCTGGAGCTGCGGTTGATGCTGCCGCCGCCCTCGAAGACCAGGGAGCCGTAGGCGAGCTGGGGTTGGGATCCTGGACAAAATCACGAGCTCCGCGAGACGACGTTCGGGCTCCGTGATAGACGCCTATACCTTGCGGAGCGAACTCAGCCGCGAGGCTCCCGTCGCCCGCTGAGATCGACTCTAGCGACGGGGTCCAGCCAACCTCGATCCGCAGTTCGCCCTCGGCCGTCTGCACACGCCGCGGCCGGAACCCGTTGCGCAACCCCGAGTCATAGTGGCGCAACCCACGCTCGCGCTCGCGCCGGCGCTCGTAGCGAGCCCGCCCCAGCCAGGTATCGAACTCCTCCTCGACTGCCCGCTGGATGATCAACCTCGCGCCAAGCCGCGCGAGCTCGGACAGCATCTGCTGCGGATCATCTGGCTGGACCCCGGGCCAGCAACTTGTCGATGCTCGCCTGTATCTCCCTCGATGGCGGTACGGTGCGTCTCACGGCGTAGGCCTCCTTCATCGTCTGCCGGCGCAGGTGGCCCAGTATTCACCCGGCGCCCACACCTCGAACTTTCGACGGCCAAGTTCTCGATGCCTGCTTCTACCGCCGTGACCCCAGGCGAATCACAGCCTTCATCGGCGTCCCACTGATGCTAAGACAGGCGGACCCGACCTCAACACCGAGGCAAACCACAGACAGACCACGCGTAACGGCGCGTACCGACTCTTCACTGTCTTTCTGATCTCCCACCGCTGCCAGGACCACCGTTCGTATGCCGCGACGCAATCTGAGATCCAGGTTCTGGGCAGGCTCTGGCGCGCAAAATCTCACTCCGTTGATTGACTGTCCCACTGGGCTCGAGGTAGTTGCACCCGAGGGACGCACGAGTAGTCGCGAGCCCAGGATCTCGGCATCAAAGGCGACGACTGTCTGAGCTAGGCGTTTTGGAAGCACTGCCCAGAGCGCGTCGACCTTGCTTTCTGCCAGGCCGGATCCGTCTTTGTCAACGTGTGGGAGTGAGCGACTAAACGTACGGAGCCGGCGTCGAAATGACGGGTCGAACGTGGGCGGCAAGACGTTGCCGACACGTCGCAGGAAGGCGATCGCCAGGGTCTGGCCATCGAGTTCCCGACCTGCGGCAGCATCGATATCGACCTCTAGCGTCCTCGGCCGACTCAACTCCCACCACACCGTGTACCGCGCCGCGGCCATCAAGTGCTAGACGCGAACGTGACGCTCAACGGTTCCCAACATGCTCCACCGTCGCTTCCTGCCGTGAGGTTTGCTCAGCCCGGTCGCGCAGCAGCGGGAGGACGTCTTGCGTGAACTGATCGATAAACCGGCGCTGGTCGCCATCCGGCCCATGGACGACCAGATCCTGGAAACCTAGGTCCAGGTAGGGTGCGATCCCGTCGACCACGGCCTGCGGGTCGTCGGACACGATGAACCGGGTATGCGCGTTCTCGGCGTTCTCATCGGCGACCCGCTCCATCTCGATCGGGTCCTCGATGCCCTCCTTTTGCTCGGGCGTCAACGCGAGGGCCGCCCACCAGCGGCAGGCCTGGTACGCGAAGTCGCGATCTCGGTCATACGAGACCTTGATCTCGATCATCCGGCGCACGTCTGCGGCGTCGCGCCCAGCGGCGTCCGCACCCTCCTCGACCTTCCCCAACAGCTCCCTGTAGAGCTCGGACTTCTTCCCGCTCGTGCAGATGAACCCGTCGCCGACCCGGCCGGCCAGCTTGGCCGCCAGGGGGCCCGACGCGGCGACGAAGATCGGCACCGGATCAGCGGGGCGATCGTAGATCGTCGCGCGCGAGGTCTGGTAGTACTCGCCGTCGAAGTCGACGCGCTCCTCAGTCCACAGACGGCGCATCAATGCGATCGACTCGGCAAGACGCATCCGACGTTCCTTGCGTCCGGGAAACCCCTGTCCTGTCGCGGGGGTCTCGTTCATCGCCTCACCCGACCCGACGCCCAGGAAGACCCGACCCGGATTCAGTACCGCGAGAGTCCCGAACGCCTGGGCGATCATTGATGGGTGGTATCGGAGCGTCGGAGTCAGCACGCTGGTTCCCAAGGTGGCGCTGCTCGTGGCTTGCCCAAGGGCGCCGAGCCAAGTCAGTGCCGCGGGTCCGTGCCCTCCGTGGTGACGCCACGGCTGAAAGTGATCAGACACCGCGACGATGTCGAACCCTCGAGCCTCCGCCTCGACCGAGAACTCGAGCAGCTCGCGCGGACCGAACTGCTCCGCCGAGGCCTTGTAGCCGATTCTCACGCTCATGTTGATCGTCCTCTCATTAGGTGGCGAGCACTCACTCGTCGTCCATTGATTGCGCCTGGGCGTCAAGTGGGAAGCGGCGCCGAATGTCATAGAGGGTCGTGCGCTCGGCAGCCGGACGTCCCGCCGCGTGGGCAGCGCCGATGAGCTGAACAGGATCGAGCTTTACGCCGTGCCTGCTGCCGGCCATGCGACTGATGTTTTCCTCGACCAATGTTCCCCCGAGGTCATTGACTCCCCAGCGCAGAGCTTCGGTTGCTATGGGGAGCCCCATCTTGACCCACGATGCCTGCAGACTCTGGATCGATCGTCCCAGCGCCAATCGAAACGCGGCCGTGTGCTTCAGGTTTTCTTCCCGGGAGATCTCAGAAACTCCATGCGTCCGGCCCAGAAGCGTCTGGAAGGGGACGAATGACAGCGGGACGAACTCGGTGAACCCGGCCGTGCGCTCCTGCAGCTGGCGAACGACGCGCATGTGCTCGGCGAGCTCCCACGGCTCCTCTATGTGCCCGAACATGACGGTGACGGTGGAACGAAGGCCCGCGCGGTGGCTGGCTTCGATGATCTCCACCCACCGCGCGGCCGGCAGCTTGTTCGGACTGATCCGCTGTCGGACACCATCGTGCAGCACCTCGGCGGCGGTGCCTGGCGTCGAGCCGAGTCCGGCGTCTCGCAGGCGCGCGAAGACTTCGCTTGGCGCGAGACCGCTCACGTCGCACATGTGGGCGATCTCCATCGGCGAGTAGGCGTGGAGATGTAATTGGGGCGCGGTCTGCTTGGCGAGGCGAAGCCAGGACAGGTAAGCGTCGAGATCCCAGTCGGGATGGATGCCCGATTGCATGCAGATCTCGGTTGCACCGTACTCCACGGCTTCACGGACGCGACGTACGAACTCGCCACGACCTAGCTCATATGCATCTGGCGACCGTCGTCCCTGTCCGAAGCCACAGAACGCGCACCCGACGATGCAGACATTCGAGACGTTGATGTTGCGGTTGACCACGAACGTCACGAACTC
>JBOGYN010000669.1:0-19822 GCA_050696855.1 Solirubrobacteraceae bacterium
GGGTTCTTCTTCTGGGGCATGATCGAGGAACCCGAAGCCCAGGCATCAGAGACCTCGCAGAAGGAGAACTCCTCACTGGACCACAGCACGATCTCGGCTCCGAGACGGGACAGATGGGTGGCGCAGGTGGCCGCGGCGGCCAGGTAATCGAGCACGAAGTCGCGATTGGAGACGGCATCGACGGAGTTCTCAGCCACGGCTGAGAAGCCAAGCTCGGCCGCAACGGCGGTGCGGTCGGTGTCGAAGTTGACGCCGGCCAGCGCACCGGCGCCGAGGGGGAGCTTGGCCGTGGCCTCGATCACAGCGTCGAAACGACCCCGGTCGCGGATCAACATCCAGGCGTAGGCGAGCAGGTGGTGGCTGAGATAGATCGGCTGGGCGCGCTGCAGGTGGGTGTAGCCGGGCATCGGCCAATCGAGATGGCGCTCGGCCAGGTCGACCACGGTGCCGGCCAGGGAAGCGATGGCCTCGCGGCCGGCGCCGGCGTGTGCGCGCACGAACATGGCCACATCCGTGGCGACTTGGTCGTTGCGCGAGCGGGCCGTGTGCAGCCGGCCTCCGACCGGTCCCACGATCTCGGTCAGCCGGCGCTCGATCGCCATGTGGATGTCCTCGTCGCCATCATCGAACGGAAACGAGCCGTCACCGAGCTCGCGCCGGACCCGCTCGAGTCCCCGGAGCAGCTCGTCGCGGTCGCTTTCGGTAATGATCCCCTGGGCGGCCAGCATCCGGGCGTGGGCGACGGACTGATCCACGTCGTAGGGACTCAGGCGCCAGTCGAAGGAAATCGAATCGTTCAGGCGCCGGAAGGCCGGGTGCTGGGGCTCGGCGAAGCGCGACATGGGCGCCATTATGGACGGCCGAGACCGGCGGCGGTCAGCGGCCGAGCACCGCCCGCAGGGCCGACACCACCCGCTCGATCTGGCCCTCGGTCATCTGCGGGAAGAACGGCAGGGCGATCGAGCGCGCGGCCACGTCCTCGCAGACCGGGAACTGGCCCAGCCGGTGGCCGAAGCGCTCGCGGTAGAAGCTCATCAGGTGAATGGCGGGGAGATAGGGCTTGCTCTGCACTCCGTGCCCGGAGAGGGCGCGGACCGTCTCGTCGCGGTCGACCCCGGGCGGCAGCTGGACGACGAACACGAACCAGCCGCGCCGGTCGCCACCGGCGTCCGGGCACGGGAGCTCGAGCCCCTCCAGTCCGGACAGCGCTTCGCGGTAGCGGGCCGCGACCTGCGCGCGGGCGGCCAGCATCTCGTCGAGCCGTTGCAATTGGGCCAGGCCAAGCGCGCAGGCAATATCGGGCAGGCGGTAGTTGAAGCCGAGCCGGTCGTGATCCAGCCAGCCCATGTCGGGGGCCCGCCCCTGGTTGCGCTCGGAGTCGACCTGGGCCTTGACGCCGACATCGGAGGTCGTGACCATCCCCCCCTCCCCGGTCGTGAGCTGCTTGTTGGGGTAGAAGCCGAACACGGCCGGGTGACCGCGACCACCCACGGCCACGCCATCGGCGTGCACGGCCCCGAGCGCCTCGCAGGCGTCCTCGACGATCGGCAGCCCGAGCCGCTCGAAGGCCGCCACGTCAGCCGGGTAGCCGAAGATGTGGACCGGGAGCAGCGCCGTCGTGCGTTCGGTCACCGCCGCCGCGGCCGCCTCGGGATCGAGATTGAGGGTGAGCGGGTCGATGTCGGCAAAGACGGGTCGAGCGCGCTCGTAGAGGATCGAATTGGCGCTGGCCACGAACGAGAACGGGCTCGTCACGACCTCGTCACCGTCTGTGACTCCGGCGGCGCGCAGGGCGAGATGCAGGCCCGCCGTGCCGCTTGAGACGGCGCTGGCGTGGGCGACGCCCAGGCGGGCGGCAAAGGCGGTCTCGAACTCGGGTAAGGCCGGGCCGAGAGAAAGCTGGCCGGAGCGCAGCACGGCCAGCACCCGCTCCTCCTCGGCGGCGCCGATGACCGGCTGGGCCAGCGGGACCACCGCCCGCTCGGTCTCGATCACGTGCCGGGAGCCGAAGTCGTCCGGGCCGCCCGGTGAGCCTCGTTGCCGGCCTGCATCCCGAACTCGAGCGAGTCGACCAGCGCCTCCCAGGAAGCCTCGATCACATTCTCCGAGACGCCGATCGAGCCCCAGACGCGGGCGCCGTCGGAAACGTCGAGCAACACACGGGTGACCGCGCCGGTGCCCTTGGTCTCGTCGAGGATGCGGACCTTGAAGTTCACCAGCTCAATGTCGCGCAGGTGAGGGTGGATCTCCACCAGGGCCTCACGCAGCGCCCTGTCCAGCGCGTTGACCGGTCCGTTGCCCTCGGCGGTACGCACGTAGCGCTCGCCGTCCACCCAGATCTTGATCGTGGCCTCGGTCTCGACCCGGCCGTCCGCGCGTTTTTCGACGATCGCGCGCCAGGATTCCAGCCGGAACAGCGGCTCGTACTCGCCGGTCTCCTTGCGCAGCAGCAGCTCGAAGGACCCATCAGCGGCCTCGTAGTGATATCCGCGGTGCTCAAGCTCCTTGACGCGCTCAACGACGTCGGCGGCGGCTGAATCGGTGAGCTCGATTCCGGCCTCGTGGGCGCGGGACAGAACCGTCCCCTTGCCCGACAGCTCGGAGATCAGCATCTCGCGGCGGTTGCCGACGATCTCGGGCTCGACGTGCTCGAAGGTGGCGGGGTCGGCGGCGACGGCGGCCACGTGCAAACCGCCCTTGTGGGCAAAGGCGTTGCGCCCGACGTAGGGCGAATCCGGATCGGGAGTGAAGTTGAGCAGCTCGTCGACGAAGTTGGCTGTCAACGTGAGCGCGGCAAGTTGCGCCTCCTCGATCACCGGTCGCCCGAGCTTGAGCTGGAGGTTGGCGATGATCGTGGTCAGGTTGGCGTTCCCGCACCGCTCGCCGTAACCGTTGATCGTGCCCTGCACGTGGGTCGCGCCGGCTCCGACCGCGGCCAGCGAGTTGGCCACCCCGCAGCCCGCGTCGTCGTGGCAGTGGATGCCAATCCGGACGCCGGTGCCGCCCAGGCCGCCGACCACCTCGGCCATCGCGGCGGCCACGCCGTGGGGCAAGGTGCCGCCGTTGGTGTCGCAGCAGACCACCGTGTCGGCTCCCGCCTCGGCGGCGGTGCGCAGGCATTGCAGGGCGTAGTCGCGGTCGTCGGCGAATCCGTCAAAGAAATGCTCGGCGTCGTAGATCAGACGTTTCCCCTGGCCGGCGAGAAAGGCGATCGACTCGGCGATCATGCGGAGGTTCTCTTCCCGGTCGACCTTGACCACCTTCTCCAGGTGCAGCGCCCAGGTCTTGCCCACCAATGTGCAGACCGGCGCAAAGCACTCGGCCAGGACCCGGAGACCCGGGTCCTGTTCGGCGCGCGTGTCTCGCCGGCGAGTCATGCCAAAGGCGGCGACCTCGGACTTCGAAAACGTCTCGGCGCCCAACCGCTGGAACAACTCGAGCTCCTTCGGATTCGAGCTCGGGAAGCCCGCCTCGATCAGACCGATCCCAAGCGTGTCGAGCCGGTGGGCCAGCCGCAGCTTCTCGCCGGCCGAGAGCGACATGCCCTCGCCCTGCATGCCGTCGCGCAGGGTGACGTCACAGATCTCGATCGAGGTCATCCCGACCCGGCCACGGGCGCGGTGCGCCCGGACGGGACCTCGACGACGTCCAGCCACTCGGCGTACTGGAGCTCCTGACCGCGCAAGGCCCGGTCATAGACACCCTGAAGCTCGCGGGTGATCGGACCCGCCCCGTCACCGTCGCCGATCGCATGGTCGTCAATCTCCCGCACGGGAACGAGCTCAGCCGCGGTGCCGGTCATGAACACCTCGTCGGCGAGGACCAGCTCGGCGCGGGCCATGTCTCGCTCGACGACCTCGTAGCCGCGGTCGCGGGCAATGGTCAGCAGCGAAGCACGGCTGATCCCGTCCAGGATGCCGGCCGATTGCGGGGGGGTGAAAATGCGCCCGTCTCGGACGACGAAGATGTTCTCGCCCGAGCCTTCGCACACCATCCCGTGGGCGTCGAGCAGGATCGCCTCCTGATATCCGGCCTTGGAGGCCTCGATCTTGGCCAGAACGCTGTTGAGGTACTGGCCGGTGGCCTTGGCGTGGGGGATCAGCGAATCCGACGAGATCCGGCGCCAGCTCGAGACCTTGGCCCGGATCCCCGACAGCTTGGATTCTTCGCCCAGGTATGCACCCCAAGGCCAGGCGGCGATCGAAACCGAGACCTCGCAATCAAGCGGGTAGAGACCCATCTGCCCGTACCCGCGAAACACGATCGGCCGCACATAACACTCGCGCAGCCCGTTGGCGGCGATCAGCTCGTGGGTGGCGGTGCGCAGCTCCTCGAGCGTGTAGGGGACTGGCATGTAGTAGAGCTCGGCCGAGCGCAACAGGCGCGCGAGATGGTCGCGGTGGCGGAAGATCGCCGTCCCCTTCGGGGTGTCATAGGCGCGCTCACCCTCGAACACCCCGGTCCCGTAATGCAGCCCGTGGGTCAGAACGTGAACCGTGGCGTCCTCCCAGGCAACGAGTTCTCCGTTGTGCCAGATGAGGTCCGCTTGTTCCACTTGGGCTGCTCCTTATAGGCGTTGCAGGACTTCCTGGGTAGCCTGCGCGGTGGTGGCGTCGCCCCCCAGGTCGGACGTGCGCAGCCCGTCGGCCAGCGCACGGTCGACGGCGGATTCTACCGCTGCCGCCTCGCTCTCCATGCCAAACCCGTGCCGCAGCATCAAGGCCGCCGAGAGGAACATGGCCAGCGGATTGGCGATGCTCCGACCGGCGATGTCAGGCGCGGAGCCGTGCACGGGCTCGAACACGCCGGGACCGCGCCCAACGCCTTCGCCGGCGGTACCGCCCAGCGACGCGCTGGGCAGCATCCCCAGCGTGCCGGTCAGCATCGCCGCCTCGTCGGAGAGGATGTCTCCGAACATGTTCTCGGTCACGATCACGTCGAAGTGCCGCGGCGCCGCCACCAGGCGCATGGCGGCGCTGTCGACCAACAGGTGCTCGAGCTCGATGTTGATGAATTCCGCCGCGTGTATGCCGCTCACCACTTCGCGCCAGAAGCGGCTGGTTTCGAGCACGTTGGCCTTGTCGACACTGGTCACCCGCGAGCGGGCCGCACCGAAGGCGACGCGGGCAATCCGCTCCACCTCGAGGCGGGTGTAGACGCAGGCGTCGGAGGCCGAATCGGCGGTCCGGGTCTTCTCCCCGAAGTAGATCCCGCCGGTCAGTTCGCGCACGACGAGCAGATCGGTGCCCTCGAGCACCTCGCGCTTGAGGGGGCTGGCGTCATAGAGCGCGGGGATCGGCTTCACCGGTCGGAGGTTGGCGAACAGGCCCAGGCCCTTGCGCAGCGCGAGCAGGCCCTGCTCGGGCCGAGGTCGGGCGGGGTCGGTGCTGTCCCACTTCGGCCCTCCCACGGCCGCCAGCAGGACGGCGTCGGCACCATGGCAGGCGGCCAGCGTCTCGTCGGTCAGCGCGGTCCCGTGGGCGTCGATCGAGGCGCCCCCGAAGGCGTGCTCCTCGTACTCGAACTCCGCTCCGACGGCGCTCAGCACCTCGACCGCCGGAGCGATGATCTCCGGGCCGATCCCGTCTCCGGGTAGAAGGATCACCTTGGGTGCCATGGCGGCCCGCCAAGCTACCCGATCCAGGCTGATCAGGCGCGCTGGGCGGTCATGTTGAGCCGCACGTAGTCCAGCGTCACAGGCTTATCCAGCCGCTCCATCACGCGGTCCACGAACGGCTCGCGCAGCTCGACGGGCAGCGGGTCCAGATGGCGGACCAGACAGACGGTGGCGACGAATGCCCGCGGCTCGGCCAGCCCAGTGGGTCGGTCCTCGAGCCAACAGCAGACCTCGGAGAAATCAGCGCGCGCCAGACGCTCCTCGGTCTCCTCCGGGGTGGCGTAGTTCCACGGCTTGCGCCAGCCTTCGAAGTAGGGTGCGAACGGCTCCTGTGCCGCCACGTCCTCGGAGACCCGCCGGAAGGCATCGATGTTCCCCCGCCCCCCGCACTGGGCGAGCAGCCGGCCGCTGGGCTTGAGGTTGCGATGCAGAGCGGCGAACAGCGCATCGTGGTCGGGGATCCAGTGAAAGGTCGCGTTGGAAAAGATCACGTCGACCGGTTCGGGCAGGACCAGCTGGGTCAAGTCCTGGCAGAGGACGATCGCCCTGCTCCCCAACGCCTGCTGCGTGTGGGTCACCATCGCGGGCGCCGCATCGACCGCGTACACGGTGCCCCGGGGCACGCGGCGGGCGAGTTCGGCCGTGACCTTGCCCGAGCCGCAACCGGCGTCGAGCACCACCTCGTCGCCGGCTAACGCCAGCCGGTCGAGCTGCTCAGCCGCCCAGGCCTGCTGCGGCGCCGAGATCCGGTCGTAGGTGGCGGCGTCCCAGTCGCGAGTGCTCACAGCGCGTTGGTCACCGGCCCGTGACGCTCGTGGTCACTCTCGTACGCGGCGATCGCATCGTCCTGGGCCAGGGTGAGGGCGATGTCGTCCAGGCCGTTGAGCAACCGCTGCTTGATCTCAGGGTCGATCTCGAACCTCGCCGTACCGCCCGGCCAGCGCACCTCCTGCCCGGCCAGGTCCACCTGGGCCTCGGCCGCCGCGGCGATCGAGGCGCACTCCTCAGCGGTCAACTGAACCGGGAGCAGGCCGATCTTGGTGCAGTTGGAGCGGAAGATGTCGGCAAAGCTCGAGGCGATTACGGCCTGGAAGCCGTAGTCCTCCAGTGCCCACGGCGCGTGCTCACGGCTCGAGCCGCAGCCGAAGTTGCGCCCGGCGAGCAGGATCGGGTTACGGGGCAGCTCCCAGCCTGGCTCCTGGGCCCAGTCGTAGAACAGGAACTCCCCGAAGCCGGTGCGCTCGACGCGCTTGAGGAACTGCTTGGGGATGATCTGATCGGTGTCGATGTCGTCGCGGTCCAGCACGCTGACCCGACCCGTGATCGTTTCGATCGCCTTCACGAATGACCACCTCCGTCGCGGCGTTCAGCCGTTTGTGCCTCCCACTCCCGGATGTCGACAAACCGGCCCTCGATCGCCGCCGCGGCCGCCATCTGCGGCGAGACGAGGTGCGAGCGGGCGCCGCGTCCCTGGCGACCCTCGAAGTTGCGGTTCGAGGTCGAGGCCACGCGCTCTCCGGGGGCGGCGATGTCGGGGTTCATGCCCAGACACATCGAGCAGCCGGCTCCCCGCCAGTCAAAACCGGCGGCCCGGAAGACCTCGTGCAGGCCCTCCTGCTCGGCCTGCTCTTTGACCCGCTGGGAGCCGGGGACCACCATCGCGTAGACGCTGTCGGCCACCCGGCGCCCCCTGACCACTTCGGCGGCCGCCCGCAAATCCCCGATCCGCGAGTTGGTGCATGAGCCGATGAACACCCGGTCGAGCTTGATCTCCTGCACCGGGGTCCCGGCCTCGAGGCCCATGTAATGCAGCGCCCGCTCGTCCTGCTCGGAGTGCGGCTCGGGGACCGGATCGCCGACACCGATCACCATCCCGGGGTTGGTGCCCCAGGTGACCATGGGGCTGAGCGCGGCCGCATCGACCACCAGCTCCTTATCGAAGCTCGCCCCCTCGTCGCTGCTCAGCGAGCGCCACTGGTCGGGAACCGACGACGGCGCCGCGTCACGCCCGATCACGTACTCGAAGGTCGTCTCGTCGGGGGCGATCATGCCCGCCCGGCCGCCGCCCTCGATGGTCATATTGCAGACGGTCATCCGCCCCTCCATCGTGAGCGCCGCGATCGCCGGCCCGGCGAACTCGACCACATGGCCGGTGGCCCCCGAGACCCCCATCTGTCCGATCGTAGCCAGGATCAGGTCCTTGGCGGTGACCCCGAAGCCGAGCGCCCCGTCATAGCGGATGCGCATCGACTTGGGCTTGGACTGGACCAGGCACTGGGTTGCGAGCACATGCTCGACCTCGCTGGTGCCAATCCCGAAGGCCAGCGCTCCGAAGGCGCCGTGGGTCGCGGTGTGAGAGTCCCCGCACACGATCGTCATGCCGGGCTGAGTGACCCCGAGCTCGGGACCGATCACGTGCACGATCCCCTGGCGGTCAGAGCCGAGCGAGTAGATGGGAACCTCAAATTCCTCACAGTTGCGCTCCAGGGTCTCCACCTGGATCCGGGATAAGGAGTCCTGGATCCGCGCCGCGACCGGCGTTCCGTCGGTGGGAACGTTGTGATCGGCGGTGGCCAGCGTGCGGTTGGGGCGACGTACCCTCCGGCCGGCCAGGCGCAGGCCGTCGAAGGCCTGGGGGCTGGTGACCTCGTGGACGAGATGGAGGTCGATGTAAAGGAGACCGGGAGCGACCTCATGGGCCTCCCAGATCTTGTCGAACAGGCTCTTGGGCATGGCAGTCTCCTCAGCTGCGACGCAGGCCGGCGCTCACGACGGCGAGCAGGACGGCCGGTTGGTCTCCGGGGTTCTCAAAGTGATGCGGCAGATCGGCGTCGAAGGTCACGCAGTCGCCCGCGGCGAGCTCGTGACGAGCGCCGTCGCAGTACAGGATCACGGGCCCCGATTCGACCAGAGCGGTTTCGCGGCTGCCGGGCTCGTGCATCGGCGGGTCACCGGACCCGCCGGTCACCGCACCCACGGCGAGCGTGTGGCGCGACAGCTCGGCGCGCTGCCCGGGCAGCGGCGGGGTCAGGATCTCGTAGCGGTGTCCGCCGGCGCCCGCCGGGCCGGTGCGACGCTCCCGCGCGCGGACGACCGAGACGGCACCGTCCTCGTCGAGGCGCAGCAGCTGCGAGAGGCGCAGCTCGAGACCGTGGGCGATCCGGGTGGCGATCTGAAGGCTCGGGCTGGTCTCCCCCCGCTCGACCTGGGAGAGCATCGGGGCGCTGACCTGGGAGCGCTGGGCGAGGTCGCGGAGCGAGAGCGCCATCGCCTCGCGCAGGGCGCGTATGCGGGCGCCGAGGGCGGCCGGGTCGGTTGCCGGGGCGGCGACAGTCGTCATACAAGCGTATGTAATCACATACACAGCGCAGACGCCGAGGCCTTCCGGCTCGCGGCAATGCACCCGACCAAGCACCCGAGTAGACGGGTAGCCTGCCGGACATGCGAACCCGTCCCGACCTCCTCGTACTCGGCGGCGGCGGCGTGCTCGGGGAGGCCTGGATGATGGGCGTGCTGGCCGGGATCGAGGACGCCACCGGTTTTGACCTGCGCGACTGCGAGGGCTTCGTCGGCACCTCGGCGGGCGCGATCGTGGCCGCGCACCTCGTCGCCGGACGCCCGCCGCGCCGGCCCTCGGCCATGGGCACCGAGCTTGAGATCGGCAACGCCGCGCCCGTCCGCGGTCTCGCCGTAGCCGCGATCGCGGCCGCCAAGCGGGCGGGCTCCCTGGCCCTGGCCGCCAGCTCGACCTTCGCCCCGCTGGCCCTGGGGGTGGCGGCGCCGGGCGGGGCGCTCGTCCGGGCCTTCCTGCTCCGTGGTCTCCCCCGCCCGGCCGAGACCCTCGCGCAACTTCGGACCCAGGTCGAGGCCTCGGGGGCACGCTTCGACGGCCGCCTGCGCGTGACGGCGGTCGACCGCCGCTCCGGGCGCCGGGTCGTGTTCGGCAGCCCCGGGGCGCCCGACGCCGGCGTCGCCGAGGCCGTGGAGGCGTCGTGCACGGTCCCCTGGCTATTCGCGCCGGTCGAGATCGGGGGGCGTGAGTACGTCGACGGCGGTGTCTGGAGCCCCACCAACCTCGATGCCGCCCCGGCCGGGCGCGACACCCATGTGCTGTGCCTCAACCCGACCGCCAACCTGGCCGCCACGCAGACCCTGCTCACCGTGGTCCGCAACGTCTCTCGCTCAGCGGTCTCGCTCGAGGGTCTGGCGCTGCGCCGCCGCGGGGCGGCGGTGAAAACCGTGGCCCCCAACGCCGAATGCGCAGCCGCGATGGGCTCGAACTTCATGTCGTCCGAGCCCCGCACGCGGGTGCTCTCGGCCGGCTATCGCCAGGGCCTCTTGGTCGCCGCCGACGACGCTCGCTGGTAGCTGACCCGGGCGTTCCGCGCCGGGCTCAGGGGGCGCGGACGACCTCAGGTTCTGGCTCGCCCGCCTGCTCGGCGGCGGCCAACCGCGCCCGGCGGCGCACGGCGTTGGAGAGCGCGCGCACGTAGGCACTGGCTCCGGCCTCGAGGATGTCAGTGGACACACCCTGGCCGGAGCCCGAGGCGCCACCGACCTCGAGCACGACCGAGGTTTCGCCGAGCGCGTCCTGACCGCCGGTGACGGCGGTGACGCGGAACTCCCGTAGCCGGGCGTCGACGCCCGTGGCGGAGTTGATGGCGTGGAAGATCGCGTCCACGGGGCCATCGCCGGTGAACGAGCCAACCAGCTCGTCGCCGTCCGGGCCGCGCACGGCGACGGTGGCGTGGGGCGGCCGGCGCGACGAGGCCTCAACGTCGAACCACTCCAGCGAGTAGCCGGGGATCTCCTCGCGCAGCTCGTCGGTTACCAGCGCTTCGAGATCCATGGCCGTGACCTGCTTCTTCTTGTCCGCGATCTCCTTGAAACGCTTGAAGGCGGTGACCAGCGTCTGGCCGGAGAGCTCGAAACCGAGCTCGGCCAGTGCCTGTTGCAGCGCGTGACGACCCGAGTGCTTGCCGAGCACGATCGAGTTGGCATCCAGGCCGACCGTGGTGGCGTCCATGATCTCGTAAGTGGTGCGCTCCTTGAGCACGCCGTCCTGATGGATCCCCGACTCGTGGGCGAAGGCGTTACGGCCCACGATCGCCTTGTTGGGCTGCACCGGGTACCCGGTCAACCTCGACACCATCCGCGAGGTTCTGGCGATCTCCGTGGTGACCGCGCCGGTGTGCATGCCGATCGCGGCCTCGCGAGTGTGCAACAGCATCACGATCTCCTCCAGCGAGGCGTTGCCGGCCCGCTCACCGATCCCGTTGATCGCGCACTCCACCTGGCGCGCACCGGCCCGCAGACCCGCGAACGAGTTGGCCACCGCCAGCCCGAGATCGTCGTGGCAGTGAACCGACAGGACGATGTCGTGCAGATCGGGGACGAGTTCGTACAGCCGGCCCAGGAAATCCGAGTACTCGTGGGGGATCGCGTAGCCGACGGTGTCGGGGATGTTGATCGTCGTCGCCCCCTCGTCGATCGCGATCTGGCAGACCTCGGCCGTGAACTCGAGCTCGGATCGAGTGGCATCCATCGGTGAGAACTCGACGTCGTCCACGTATTGCTTGGCGTGCGCCACGGCGGCCCGAGCCTGGCCCTTGACGTCCTCACGGGTGGTCTGCAGCTGGTACTCGATATGGATGTCCGAGGTCGAGATGAAGGTGTGAATGCGTGGGCGGGCGGCGTCGCGGACCGCCCCCCAGGCGGCGTCGATGTCAGCCACGTGGGTCCGGGCCAAGCCGGCGATCACCGGGCCTTCGACGGTCCGGGCAATGGACTGCACGGCCTCGAAGTCCCCCGGAGAGGTGATCGGAAAGCCGGCCTCGATGACGTCCACCCCGAGCCGGCCCAGCTGCGTGGCCAGCTCGAGCTTCTCCTGCGGGTTGAGCGAGATCCCGGGCGACTGCTCGCCGTCGCGCAGGGTCGTATCGAAGATCAGTACTCGGTTGGGATCCTCAGGCTTGGTCATGGCGTTGCATCCTTCCGACTCGAACTTGGCTTCTTCTCGGTGCTGAGTTCGCGGCTACGTGCGGCCGCCGGCGCGCTATTCCCCCCGAGGGGGGAGGAGAAGAAGTCGCAGGTCGAGGCAGAACGCCATCGCCGCAAGCCTAGCAACGACCGGCGGCGCTGTCAGCCGGCGTAGAGCGCTTCGATCTCGGCGGCGTACTTGGCCGCGATCGGCTTGCGCCGCAGCTTCATCGTCGGCGTCAGCTCATCGCTGGCCGCCGGCCAGTCGCGGGGCAGGACCGTGAAGCGCTTGATCTGCTCGACACGCGAGAGCTTGGCGTTGGCGCGCTGCACCCCCTCCCCCACCTCCCCGAGCACCGCCGGCTGGCCGGCCAGAGCCTCGGGCGAGGTGTCACCGATGCCGCGCTCGGCCGCGAACACCGCGCCGGCGTCGGGGTCGAGCACGATCAGGGCGACGTTGTACGGGCGCCGGTCGCCGATCGCGATCGCCTGTCCGATCAGCGGGCTGGAGGACTTGAGATGCTGTTCGATGTTGGCCGGCGACATGTTCTTGCCCGCGGCGTTGATGATCAGCTCCTTCTTGCGATCGAGGATCCGCAGGTAGCCGTCGGCATCGAGGGAGCCGACGTCGCCGGTCTGGAGCCAGCCGTCGGCGCCGATCGTCTCGGCCGTCATCTCGGGCTGGTTGCGGTAGCCGGCCATCAGGATCGGACCCCGGACGAGCACTTCGCCATCTTCGGCGATCTTGACCTCGACTCCGGGCAGCGGCTTGCCGACTGTTCCGAAGCGGATCCCGTCCTCGGGCACGAGCGTCGCAATGGAGGAGAGCTCGGACATCCCCCACACCTCGCAGATCGGGATCCCGAGGGCGGCGAAGAACTCGAACACCTCGAGCGGGGCCGGGGCGGCGCCGATCAAATAGGACTCGCAGCGGTCAAAGCCGAGCCGGGCCCGGATGGCGGCGAAGATCGTCGCGTCGGCCTGTTCCCAGGCCTGCTTGAGCTCAACCGGCACGGACTCACCGGCCTGCTCGGCGCGGACCTTACGCAGCCCGAGCTCGATCGCGCCCTGGACCGCGGCCCGCTTATCGGCATCCGTGTCGCCGGCGATCCCGGCCTCCAGAGCCGCTTTGAGCTTCTCCCAGATGCGAGGCACACTGCCGAACCGGGTGGGCCGGGCGTCGATCGCGTGGGCGAAGACCTGGTTCGGTTCCGGGCAGGTGGTGATCGTGTGGCCCCAGATCATCTGCCCGTAGTGGACGAGGCCCCGGTCGGCGATGTGGGCGTTGGGCAGGAACGAGATGATCGAGCCGCCCGAAGCCCCCCAGTCGGTCGCCTCGTGCAGCCCCGCGCACTCGGCGAGTTCGTTGGCGTGAGTGAGCTGCACGCCCTTGGGCGGCCCGGTCGTGCCCGACGTGTAAATCAGGGTCAGCACGTCAGCGGGCTCGACGCCCCTCCAGGCGGCGTCGAAGTCAAAACTCGCGGCCGCCACGCGTCCATCGGACTCGAGCTGATCGAAGCTGATCGCGCCGGCGGCCTGGCCATCGAGCAGAACCGTGTGCTCGACCACATCTGTTCGGTCGATGGCCGCCTGCATGGTCGCCGAGAAGGCGGCCTCGACAATGACCACTCGGCAACCGGCATCGGCGAGCAGATATGTCACCTGGTCTTCGGCCGAACTGTTGTAGATCGAGAACGGGGTCGCTCCGAGGTGCATGGCCGCCGTGTCCAGGAGGTGAAATTCGGGCCGGTTGGTGAGCATGAAACCGACCGTGTCCCCGCGCTTGACGCCCAAGGCGTGCAGGCCGGCCGCCAGTTCGCGGATCCGGGCGCGGTACTCACCGAAAGTGATGCTCACCCCGTCGCCGAGCGTGCGCAGCGCAACCTCATCGGGTCGCGACGCGGCAGTGAGCTGGAAGGCCTCGCACATGGTCGCCGCGTCGAGGCCCGGGGGTCGCTCGCGGGCACCGGTTGCGGTGCTGACCGTGCTCGTCATGCCGGGCGAAGGTCTACCACGCGCGGCGGTGTCGTGCACGGTTTTACCGGGCCTACCGGGCGGTGGAGCGCCGCGACCTCGACGCGCTGCGCGCCGTACTCGAGGAACACCCGGAGCTGGTCAACGCCCAGGGGACCAACGGCAACGATCTCCTCGGGATGGCCGGGTCGGTTGGTGACGATCGGCTCTCAGAGCTGCTGCTCCAGCGCGGCGCCGATCCCACGAGCGCCAACGTCCATGGCTGGACGTCGCTGCACCAGGCCGCCTACAGCAACCAGCCGCGGCTCGCCGCACGGCTGCTCGCGGCCGGCGCGCGGACCGATGTCAGCGCCCGCGGTGACGGAGGAACCCCGCTGATCGTGGCCCTGTTCTGGGGCCATCGCGAAACCGCCGGGTTCCTGGCCGGCCACGGCGTCGTCCCAGCCAACCTGCGTGCCGCAGCTGGCGTCGGCGATCTTGGTCTCCTCAGCTCTCTCTTCGCTGCCGGCGGCGAGCTACTGCCCGCCGCAGGTGCGCATCGCGCCTTCTACCGACCCCACGGCGGCTTCCCGGCCTGGGCTCCGAGCGATGATTCCCGCGAGATCCGCGACGAAGCCCTGGCCTGGGCGGCCCGCAATGACCGCGTCGATGCCATTGACGCCCTCGTGCAGCGCGGCGCCGGGCTGGAGGCCGACGTCTATCGCGGCACGGCGCTGGGGTGGGCGGCCGCCACCGGCCGGGAGCGGGCGATCCGTCGCCTGGTGGCTCTGGGCGCCGACCCGAGCGGGCGTAGTACGTTCGGCGGCCCCGACCACGGCCGGGCACTGACCCCGCTGCACCTCGCCGCCGAGGACTGCCGGCTCGATGCGCTCAACGCACTGCTCGAGCTGGGGGCCGATCCGACTCTGGCAGACGGGATCTATGAGAGCACCCCGGCCGGCTGGGCCGAGCATTTCGGTCAGGCGCGGGCGCTGGAGGCCCTGCAGGCCGCAGGCGGCTAACGCCAGCGGAGCGTGGTCGTCGCGTGGCCCGGGATCCGGTAGGTGAAGGAGCTACCGCGCCAGCGTACGGCGAAGGAGATCGCCTTCGGGCTGTTGTTGTAGACGAACAGGACCCTCGAGCCGTCGGGGTTGACGAAGGCGACGTCATCGAGGCCGGGGGTGATTACGGTCTGGTAGTGCCGCAGCCCTCCCAGCGCATAGGACACGAAGTTGGGGCTCTGCACTCGTACGGCGCCGGGCTGCACAAAGCGGCTGAACTGGGCCAGCTGCCAATAATCACGGCTGAGCTTGTAGCGCTGGGTGCGGGGGTCGATGGTCACCATCCCGGAGCAGGCCGCACAGCCATAGCCGAGTGCCTGCGCCGGGCCGCCGCCGGGAAGCAAGGCCAGATTCCACATGGCAACCGCGCTGGCCCAATTCCGGGCCGAAGCGATCAGCAGCTCTGAGGTGGGAAGGATGTCGTTCGTGCCGCTCGAGCACTCGTCCACGATCTGCACGCTGTGAGGAGCGGCCGCATGCACGCGAGCCATGTAGCGGGGGCTCCCGAAGTAGCAGTGCCAGGCCAGGCCGGATAGAGCGCCCTGCGCGGAGGCACTGACCAGCGGGTTCTCGGGCTTCAGCGGACCCCAGCTGAGATCCCATCCAAACAGATCCACCGGCAGGTCAGCCGCGCGTAGGGCTGGCCGCAGGTAGCGGCGCGCCAACAGGGCCTCCTGCGCGGCGGTGAGCTGCATCCCTGGATACGGGTTGGGCTCGTTTGGCTCGTCCTGGGTCGCGACGCCGTTGACCGGCACGCCCCGAGCGGCGTACGCCTGGAGGAACCTCACGAAATAGTTTGCGAACGCACCGTAGTACTGCGGGCGCAGCGCGCCGACGTGATCGATGTTGTCCAGCGCGTCGTTGGTTTTCATCCATCCCGGTGGGGACCAGGGCACCCCCTGCAGGTACAGGCGGGGATTCAGCTTCCGCGCGGCCCCGAGCGCCGGGAGGATGTAGGACTCGTCATGCGCCACCGAGAAGTGGGTCAGCTGGGGATCGGTCGCCCCGGGCGGCAGGTCGTCATAGCTGTAGGGCGTCGCGTTGTAGGTGTAGTCAGACGCCCCGATCGGCACGCGAAGGAAGCTCAGATGCGCGCCCGAGGGCGAGAACAGGAGCTTCATCAGCTCGTCGCGCTGCGCCGGCGGCAACTGCGTCCAGATCAGCCAAGCCGACGAGTCGGTCATTCCTCCGCCCGCGCCAAAGAACTTCTGCCGCCGGAGCCGGTCATCGATCTCGACCACCGGCTGGCCCGGGCGTGGTCGCGTGGCCGGCGAGAAGCGCCGGGCGGGCAGCCGGCGGATGCGCTGAGAGAGGTCCTGCGTGGTCTGCGTGACCAGGACGCGGGTGCTCGCCGCTCTGGCCACCGGCCCAGCTCCGGCGGCTGCCTGAACGCAGCAGGCGAGGCCGGCCATCGCCGTCGCCGCGAGGGTGAGAAGGTGACGCATCCAGTTCCAGCCGGTCACGGTCTACCGCTCGAGCGCCACCGTCTGCCCGGCGACGAAGCCATCGCTGGAGACGATCTCGTCCACCACCTCGCGCGGGACCGCTGCGGTGGTGGTGATGACCATCGCGGCCAGCCCGCCGTCACCACCGGGATCCTCGTCGGGCTGGCGCCCGACGGCGGCCGAGACGATGTTCACACCATGGCGGCCGAACACGGTTCCGACCCGACCCAGCATCCCGGGCAGGTCGCGGTAGCGAAACAGGGTGATGTGACTCTCGAGCTGGACGTCGAAGCGCTGACCCCACGCTTCAATTAGATGGGGTCGGTGACGACGGCCGATCAGCGTCCCCGCCACCCGCACCGAGCTCTCGCCGCCCCGGACTTCGACGCGGACAAAATCGTTGTAGTCGCGCGCCACCGTGTGCTTGCTCTCGACCACGTTGATGCCGCGCTCCTCAGCGATCGCCGGCGCGTTGACCGCGTTGACGTCCTCCTCGACGTGACCGGTCAGGACACCGCGCAGGACCGCAATCGCGAGCAGGCGGGTGTCGCGCTCGGCCACGGGGCCGAAGAAGTCGGTCTGCAGGCCGTCGATCGACTGGCCGGTGGCGACGGCCAGGGCGATCGCGACCGCGCCGAGCGAATTGCAGAGCGGGACGTACGGGCCGAGCACTTCGAGATCCTCAGCGGAGACCGCGGGCACGTTGACGGCGCTGGTCACCACGCCTCCGGTCAGGGCGGCGACCACCTGCTCGGCGGCCTGGTAACCGGCGCGGTCGGTCGCTTCGGCGGTCGATGCCCCGAGGTGCGGGGTGACGATCACGTTCGGATAGGCGAACAGAGGGTGCTCGGTCACCGGCTCGGAGCGGAACACGTCCAGGGCGGCCCCGGCGACCTTGCCCGAGTCAAGCGCGGCCTGGAGATCGGCATCGACGACCAGCGGTCCCCGGGCCACGTTGAGGATCCGCACGCCGTCCTTGCACTTGGCCAGCACCTCGGCGTTGAGCCAGCCCTCGGTCTCCGGTGTCTTGGGCAGGTGCAGGGTGATGAAGTCCGCCGCGGCGTAGACGGCATCCGGGGACTCGGCTGCCTCGACCCCAAGCTCGCGGTAGCGCTCGCTGCCGACGAACGGGTCGTAGGCGATCACCTTCATGTGGAAGCCCCGCGCACGCTGAGCCACGAGCTGGCCGATGCGGCCGAAGCCGAGGATCCCCAGTGTCTTCTCGTAGAGCTCGACCCCGGAGAACTTCGAGCGCTCCCAGCGGCCGCTGACCAGGGACTGGTAGGCCTGGGGGACGTTGCGGGCCAGCGCCAGCAGCAAAGCCATCGTGTGCTCGGCGGCGGTGATGACGTTGGACTGTGGCGCGTTGGCCACCACGATCCCGCGCTTGGTGGCCGCCCCGACGTCGACGTTGTCGACGCCGACTCCGGCGCGGCCGACCGCCCGCAGGCGCTGCGCCCGCGCCAGGCGCGGCCCGTCCAGCTGGGTGGCGGAGCGGATCAGGATCCCGTCGTACTCGCCAATCCGCGCGTCGAGCTCCTCGACGCTCCAGCCGACCCCGATCTCGACCTCGAAGTGCTCGCGCAACAGCGCTAGGCCGGAATCGCCGATCTTCTCGGCCACGAGAACCTTGGGAAGACTCATGCGCGCTCCAGGATCCAGTTGATGCACGCCGTCAGGGCGCGGACGTCATCGGGCTCGGTGGCCGGGAACATGGCGATCCGCAGCTGGTTGCGCCCCAGCTTGCGGTAGGGCTCGACGTCAACGATCCCGTTGGCCCGCAGGGCCGCCGCCACGGCCGCGGCGTCGACCTCGTCGTCGAAGTCGATCGTGCCCACGACCAGCGAGCGGTGGGCGGGATCGGTGACGAACGGAGTGGCGTGGGCATGGGCGTCCGCCCAGCCGTAGAGGTGCTCGGCGCTCGCGGTCGTCCGGGCGACCATCGCCTCAAGACCGCCTTGATCGAGCATCCAGTCCAGCTGGACGCGCAGCAGCAGCAGGGTGGCCAGCGCCGGCGTGTTGTAGGTCTGGTCCTTGCGCGAGTTCTCCAGCGCGGTGCTCAGCGACAGGAAGTCGGGGATCCAGCGCGTCGAGCCCGTCCCACCCACCCCCGCAGCGAGCTCCTCGATGCGCTCAAGCGCCGCCGGGCTCATCGCGGCCAGCCAGAGACCGCCGTCAGAGGCAAAGCCCTTCTGCGGGGCGAAGTAGTAGACGTCGCACGCTCCGATCTCGACCGGAAGCCCGCCGGCGCCGGAGGTGGCATCGATCAGGACGAGCGCATCCCGGGCGCCCTCCGGACGCACGACCGGAACCATGACCCCGGTTGAGGTTTCGTTGTGGGCCCAGGCAATTGCATCCACGCCCGGCTGCGCGAGCGGCGTCGGGGCCTCACCGGGCGGCGCCTCGACGAGCACCGGGTCGGCCAAAAACGGCGCGCCCCGGGTGCAGGCAGCGAACTTGGCCGAGAATTCCCCGTAGGTCAGGTGCAGCGCCCGCTCGCGGACCAGTCCGCACGCGGCCGCGTCCCAGAAGGCGGTCGTCCCGCCGTTGCCCAGGACCATCTCGTAGCCGTCGGGGAGGGAGAACAGCTCGGCCAGGCCAGCGCGGATGTGGCCGACCAGCTCGCGCACCGGCCTCTGACGGTGCGACGTGCCCATCACCGCGGCGCCGGGCCCGGCGAGGTAGTCAAGCTGGGCGCGCCGGACTCGCGAGGGACCCGAGCCGAAGCGCCCGTCCCCAGGCTTGAGCGCATCGGGGATCTGCACGGGAGCTACTCCTGAAACTCGGTGTCGATCCAGTCCATCTGCGAGCGCAGTTCCTTCCCGACCACCTCGACCTGGTGGCCCGCCTGCTCCTCGCGCATGCGCTTGAAGTTCTCCTGGCCGGCCCGGTTCTCGGCTATCCACTCGCGGGCGAAGTCTCCCGACTGGATCTCGGCCAGCAGGGTCTTCATGGCGGCGCGCGACTCGTCGGAGATCACGCGCCGGCCGCGGGTCAGATCGCCGTACTCGGCGGTATTGGAGATCGAGTAGCGCATCCCGGCGATCCCCTTCTCGTACATGAGGTCGACGATCAGCTTTAGCTCGTGCATGCACTCGAAGTACGCCAGTCGCGGGTCATAGCCGGCGTCGACGAGCGTCTCGTACCCCGCGCGGACGAGCTCGGTGACGCCGCCGCACAGGACGGCCTGCTCGCCGAAGAGGTCAGTCTCGGTCTCGTCCTTGAAGGTGGTCTCGATCACACCTCCGCGTGTGCAGCCGATCCCCTTGGCGTAGGCGAGCGTCAGGGCCAGGGCATTACCGCCGGCGTTCTGATGCACGGCGACCAGGCCGGGCACGCCCGACCCTTCGAGGTACTGGCGACGGACGAGGTGGCCCGGGCCCTTGGGGGCGACCAGCGCGACGTCGACGTCGGGCGGCGGCACGATCTGCTCGTAATGAATCGAGAATCCGTGCCCGAACAGCAGCAGGTTTCCGGGCGCGATCCCGTCGCTGACTCCGGACTCCCAGATCTGGCCGTGCAATTCGTCCGGTGTGAGCATCATGACGACGTCGCCGGCGCTGGCGGCATCCGCGGGCTCGGCCACCTCGAGGCCATGGGCCTTGGCCTTGGCGACGCTGCCCGAGTCAGGGCGTAGACCCACGACGACCGACACGCCGGAGTCCTTGAGGTTGAGCGAGTGGGCGTGGCCCTGGGAGCCGTACCCGATGATGGCGACGGTCTTGCCGTCGAGCTGGTGGAGATCCGCGTCGTCGTCGTAGAACATG